>NZ_RCVI01000227.1:0-26746 GCF_003667455.1 Micromonospora sp. CV4
CCCTGATCGACCGCTCGGCGGCCCGCCCCCACTCCGAGCAGGTCGGCGCCGCCTCGCGCCGGCGCCGGTCACGGCGACCCCTCGCCGTGCTGACCGCGGCCGGCCTCGCCGCGCTGATCGGCCTCGGCGCGCTGCTCGCCCAGGGCCTCAACTCGCCCGACTCTCCCGACCCGGGGCAGGTCGCCAACCCGCCGGCGACCACCGCCCCGGCGCCCGCACCCACCACGCAGTCGCCGACGCCGGCGGCGCCGTCCTCGCCGCCCAGCAGCTCGGCGCCCTCGGCCGTCGGCCAGCAGATGCCGATCAGCCTGCGGGAGGTCAGCGCCGAGTTCGCGGCGGTGCTCGCCCAGGCGCAGGCCCGGGACGACATCGAGCGGAAAACCGCCGAGGACCTGCGCGACGACCTGGCCGACCTGAACCGGCGATCCAAGGACCGCAACAAGCGCATCGACGACCTGCGGGAACGGATCGCGGAGTTGGTGGACCGGGAGCGGCTACCGGCGCGGACCGGTGCCCAACTCGACGCCCTGCTCACCCAGGCCCGGGTTCTCTCCGCCGACCGCAGCGACGACTGACACATCCATCAGCGCCGCTGGCATGATGAGCCGATGCGGACGCGGCTGATCTTCGTACGTCATGGCGAGTCGGTCCACCAGGTGATGGGCACCGTGGGCGGCCCGCACGGTTGCCGAGGCCTGACCGAGCTGGGCCGGGATCAGGCACGCACGTTGGCTCGGCGGCTCGCCAGCGACTGCGCCGCCGACCGACCGGCCGCGGTGTACTCGTCCGTGCTGCGCCGGGCCGTCGAGACAGCGCAGCCGATCGCCGACGCGTTCGGCGTCCGCCCGGTGGCGGACTGCGGGCTGTGCACCTGGCACACGCCGCCGTACGCCGACGGGATGCCGACCATCCGCTTCCAGGCCGACCACGCGGCCGAGGGTGGGGGACTGTTCCGGCCCTTCGAGAACGGCAACGAGAGCTGGGCCGAGCTGGTGACCCGCGTCAGCCGCGCGATCATGGAAATCGCGCACCGGCACCGGGGCGCCACCGTGATCCTGGTCGGACACACCGAGACCGTCGAGAGCGCGTTCCACGCGCTCGCCGCCCAGCCGCTCCATCGGGCGTTCGACATGGACGTGGCCCCGGCCTCGATCACCGAATGGACCACGGGCGACGACGCCGCCCGCTGGCCGCCGGCCCGCTGGACGCTACGTCGCTTCGGCGACGCCAGCTGACGTGCCAGCGGTCGACAGCGCGATCCAGTAGCGCCGCACAGCACCCAGTTCGGTGTCGCGGATGTCCTCAAGGGCGCCGCCGTGACGCTCGATCGTCTTCGCCGAGGCGATGTTGTCCACCTCGCAGGTGACCAGCACCCGATCCAGCCCGAGCGCCCGAGCCTCGCCGAGCATCCGCCCCAGCGCCCAGGTCGCCAGCCCCCGCCCGCGTGCGGACGGACGGATGCCGTAGCCGATGTGGCCGGCGATCCGCAGCAGGTAGTCGTTGAGCGCATGCCGCAGCGCGATCCCGCCGAGCACCCGGTCACCCTCGACGATCCACCGGTACGTGCACCGCACCCGATCGGCGGGCAACGGGTTCGCCGGATCCGACGCCTCCGCAAGCCGGCCCACCCAGGCCGCGAACCCGTCCGGCGAACGCACCTCATCGGACGCCCGCAGCCCGAAGCCGTCCTCGTGCAGGCCGGGACCCCACTCGTCATGCGCCTCCAACCAGGCGGCGTGCCGACGGACGGTGGGCGCGATCAACTCGGGCATGCCGCGACGGTATCGGTTGCGACGCGCACACGGAGCACCCAGATCAGGTGCCGGCGGTCGTAGTCTCACCGGCATGACGACAACGCAGACGCACACCCTCGCCGTACCCGGCGTCGACCTGGTCTACGACGTCCGCGGCCCGCTGCCCCCGAGCGACGGGCACCCCGCGCTGCTCATGATCGGCCAGCCGATGACCGCGGAGGGCTTCAACGCGCTCGCCCCGCACTTCACCGACCGCACGGTCGTCACCTACGACCCGCGCGGCCTCGGCCGCAGCACCCGCACCGACGGCCGGTCCGACCACACCCCGCAGCAGCAGGCAGCCGACCTGCACCTGCTGATCGAGGCACTCGACGCCGGCCCGGTCGACGTGTTCGCCAGCAGCGGCGGTGCGGTGACCGCGCTCGAACTCGTCGCCACCCACCCCGGCGACGTCGTCACGCTGGTGGCGCACGAACCGCCGATCAACGCCGTACTCCCCGACGCCACGGCCGCCGAGCGCGCCCGGGCCGCCTTCTACGACGCGTACCAGGCGAAGGGCACCGGCGCGGGCATGGCCGCGTTCATCGCGATGACGTCCTGGCAGGGCGAGTTCACCGACGCCTACTTCGCCCAACCCGCGCCCGACCCGGCGATGTTCGGCATGTCGACAGAGGACGACGGCACCCGCGACGACCCGCTGCTGTCGAAGAACTCGTGGGCGATCACCGACTACCGCCCCGACGCGGAGCGGCTCACCGCCGCACCGACCCGGATCGTGATCGCGGTCGGCGAGGAGTCGGCGGGGACGTACACCGCCCGTACGGCACTGGGCACCGCCGCCCTGCTCGGCCAGGAGGCCGTGCTGTTCCCCAGCCACCACGGTGGTTTCCTCGGTGGTGAGTTCGGTTACGCGGGCAAGCCCGAGGAGTTCGCGGCGAGGCTGCGCGAGGTGCTGGACGCCGGCTGACCGTGCGGACCGGGCTCAGCCGAAGGAGATGACGGCTCCGCGCTCGTCGAAGACCGCCGTGCCCGCCCAGGCGAGCTCCCAGCGGTTGCCCTCGGGATCGGCGATGTAGGCGGAGCGTCCACCCCAGGCCCGGTCGGTGGGCTCCGCCACCACCGTCGCGCCAGCCGTGACGGCAGCGGCGAAGGCCGCGTCGACCTCCGCGCGGCTGTCGACGTTGCAGGCCAGGGTGACGCCGGACCAGCCGCCGGCCGGATCGGACACGCCGGGCGCCGCCTCGGCCGCCAGGTCCGGCAACGGGTAGAGCGCGAGCAGGACGCCACCCAGCAGGAACGCCGACCAACCGTCGTCACTGGACGGCAGCTCGGGCCAGCCCAACCGGCGGTAGAAGGAGCGCAGCGCGCCGATGTCGCGCGCGGCCAGGGTCACGACGGACAGTCGAGCGGGGAGTGCGGCCATGCGGCCGATCCTGCCCGAGCCGTACGACATGCCCCTGGCCACCGCGAACCGGGACGCTGCCGGCGGGCAGCTGTCAGGTCAGCTCGGCGGCCGGGGCCGGGACGGCCTTCTCCGCCCTACGACTCACGTCTTCCCAGCCGGCCCAGGTGTCCATGCGTCGCCGGGAGATGTCGAAGGCGAGGTCGTAGACCATGCTGCCGAGCAGGAGCCGCAGCGGCGGGTCGTCGCTGTCGACCAGCGTCATCAGCGCCTCGGCGGCCAGCCGCGGCTCGCTGTCGATCGACCCTTCCGCCCACTGCTTCTCCAACTCCGCCCGCAGCGAGTCGTACGCGGGGTTCGGCGTGGTCGCCGTGCTGCTCGTGTAGAGGTCCGTCCAGTAGCCACCCGGCTGGACGATGGTGACCTTGACGCCGAACCCGGCGGCCTCGGCGGCCAGCGCCTCACTCATGCCCTCCAACGCGAACTTGCTCGCGCTGTAGAGGCCGGTGCTGGGGAAGCCGCCAAGCGCGCCGATGCTGGAGATCTGCACGATGTGTCCGCGGCCCTGCGCCCGCATGGCTCGCAGGGCGGCCTGGCTGACCCAGAGCGCGCCGAAGAAGTTGAGGTCCAGTTGGGCGCGGGCCTCGGCTTCGGTGAACTCCTCCACCATGCCGGCGAAGAGCGCGCCGGCGTTGTTCACGACGATGTCGAGCCGGCCGAAGTGCCGCACCGCCTGGTCGACGACGTCGAAGACGGCCGAGCGGTCCGTGACGTCGAGGCGCAGCGCCAGCAGGCGGTCGGGGTGGCGGCCGGCGAGATCGTCGAGCGGCGAGACGTCGCGGGCGACGCCGACGACCCGGTCACCGGCGGCGAGCGCGGCGGCGGTGAAGGCGCGGCCGAGGCCACGGCTCGCCCCGGTGATGAACCAGACGCGGGATGCGGCAGTGCCTGAGGTTTCCATGAGGTTCCTTCCGCCGTGCGAGACGAACCGTCCCGTCTCGTTGCGGGCTGACTCTACCGGTTTCGGTGCGCCTGTCAAGACGGACCGTCTCGTCTCTTCTTTGCTAGATTGGCCGCGTGCCCAAACAGGTCGCCCCCGACTCCAGCCGCCGCAGCCAGACCGCGCGGCGAGCCATCCTCGCCGCCGCCTTCGACCTCGTCGGCACGGTGGGATACGCGAAGCTCAGCATCGAGGGCATCGCCGCCGCTGCCGGCGTCGGAAAACAGACGATCTACCGCTGGTGGCCGTCGAAGGGAGCGCTGCTGTTCGACGCCTTCCTCGCCCTCACCACCGAGGGGGAGGACGGCCAGACCGGCGCCCTGCCCGACACCGGCGACCTGGCGGCCGACCTGAAGCTGGTCCTGCGGGCCACCGTCACCGAGCTGAACGATCCGCGCTACGACCAGCCCATGCGCGCCCTGCACACCGAGATCGTCCACGACCCCGCCCTGGCCGCCGACTACGCGAAGCGGTTGGACGAGCCGATGCGGGAGCTGAAGAAGGCCCGCCTGCGTGCCGCCCAACGCGCGGGGCAGTTGGCCGAGGACATCGACCTCGACGTGGCCGTCGACCTGCTGTTCGGCCCGGTCCTCAACCGGTGGCTCCAACGCACCGGCCCCTTGAACGCTGAGTACGTCGACCAGGTCGTCGACACGGCACTTCGCGGTCTCCGGCCCCGCGAGCGGTAGTCGCGCCGAGCGTCAGCCATCCGATGGCGGCCCAGATTCAGCCGACCGTGACGACGTCGCCCTCCGCCACCCGGCCCGCGCGGACCACCCGTGCGTACGCGCCGACGCACGGCTGCGGGCCCAGGCCGGGCAGCGGCTCGACCCGGTTCAGCCGAGCGGGCACCCGGAGCGCTTCGGTCTCCCGGGGCAGCGAGCCGTGCGCCAGCGTCGGCACCGCGCAGCGTGGCGTCGGGGCGAGCACGGCGAGCACCAGATCCGGGCCGATCCGCAGGTCGCGGCCAACCCAGTCGTTCTCGGCGAAGGCGTCCCCGACCGTGTCGAGCACCAGGTTGGGCCGGTACCGCTGCACCGTTCCCGCGCCGGGCGGCAGGTCCGCGGCGATCCGGTCCAGCGTCGCGGTGGTGACCAGGTGGATCGGAGCGAAGTCGAAGAAGGTGCCGGGCGCCGCCGAGCCGAGCCGGCTCGCATCCGCCGGGACCTCGTCCGCCAGCCCGGCGGCCAGCACCGCGTCCGGGTGCGACCGCAGCAGCGTGGCATCGGCCGGTACGGCGTCGACCAGCGTCACCGGGCGACCCGCCGCAGCGGAGAGCACCCCGTCGACGTCCGGATCCGACATCGACAGGCGCCGTCCGTCGGCCAGGGTGATCCGCACCGGCTCGGGTGCCGCTCCGGACGCTCGCATGGTGAGCAGCGTGCGCCACCGGTGGGGTTGCTTCGCGCTGGCCACCCGACCGGTTGCCCTGTCCACCAGGGCCAGCGCGCGGTCACCCACCACGCCGGTCTCGCCCACCTCGGCGGCGGGCAGTCGCTCGCCCAGCAGCGACTTCACCGGATAGCGCCGCAGTCGCACCAGCCGTCCGGAGGTCATTCCGCCACCCTAACCCTGCGGATCGTCGGCTTGATCAGCCGTAGGCGCTGCGCTCGCAGGCGATGGCCAGCCCCAACCGCCACCCGTCCACGTCGAGCACGGCCGGCGCCTCGCCCGGCCGGAACCGGCGGGCCTCCGCGTCGCCCAGCCACATCTTCCGGTACGCCACCGTCACTCCGGCACCGGTCACGGCCAGCATCGCAATGTGGTCACCGGCGACGGGCGCGCCGGCCAGCGCCAGCGCGCCCGTCTCGGCGCACGCCTCGACCATCGGCCCCAACCGGGGGTCGTCGACCGGCACGACCGGGGCGTCCAGCTCGTACCCGGTCAGTGACAGCTCCGGAAAAAGCACCACCCGGTCACGCGCCGCGCGGACCGCGACGGCGTGTGCCCGCGCGTTCGCCGCGACGTCCCGCGGTACGCACAACGGCTGCGCCACCACGAGCCGCAGCGGGGTGCGGTTTTCCGCACCCTCGCCGCTGTGGTCGACCCGCGCACCCGGGCGGTCCACCTCATGGTCGACTCTCAGGATCACTTCGTAGCGTGTGGGCATGATTCGAACGTCCCACGCCGTGCTCGCCACCGGAACTCCCATCGCTGCGGCCGAACCGCCCCAGGACGGACTCGTCGGCTACGTCAGTGACCTGGTGGAACGACTGGGTGGGCCCGGGGCCGGCCTGGCGGTGGCGCTGGAGAACCTGTTCCCGCCGATCCCCAGCGAGGTGATCCTGCCGCTGGCCGGGTTCGTCGCCGCGCAGGGCCGGATCAGCCTGATCAGTGCCATCTTCTGGACCACCCTGGGCTCGGTGCTCGGCGCGCTGGCCCTCTATCTGATCGGCGCGTCGCTGGGCCGGGACCGGATGCGCGCCATCGCGGCCCGACTGCCGCTGGTGAAGCTCAGCGACGTGGACCGGACCGAGGCGTGGTTCCTCCGGCACGGCGTGAAGGCCGTCTTCTTCGGCCGGATGATCCCGATCTTCCGGAGCCTGATCTCCATCCCGGCCGGGGTGGAGCGGATGCCGGTGAGCACCTTCCTGCTCTACACCACGCTGGGCAGCCTGATCTGGAACACCACCTTCGTGCTCGCCGGCTATCTGCTCGGCGACAACTGGCACCTCGTCGAGGGGTACGTCGGGGTGCTCCAGAACGTGGTGATCGTGGCCTGCGTGGCGGCCGTCGCCTGGTTCGTCGGGTCCCGCGTGCTGCGGGCCCGCCGCGCCGCGCGGAACCCCGAGCCGGCCGACCTCGACGACCTGGACCAGCGCGGCGCGGGGCACGGCGTACCCGATCCGGGTGGTCGCGGCACCCTCTACCGTGGCGGCTCGTGGGCCTCGGACGAGCGCTGAGCCGGCAGCCGGGCGGACCCGGCGTGGACGGGCGTCAGGTGGTGGTGGGGGAGCGTCGGCCCGGCCGGCGGTGGGACGGTCTCCGGCTGCCGGTCGGCGTCGCCGCCGGGACCGCCACCGCCGCCGTCGAACTGGCCTTCCTGGCCGTCGCGGCGGTCGCGCTCGGCGCGTCCGCGCTCGCGCCCGCGACCCGCCGGCGGGTCACCGTCCTGATGAGACGGTACGCCGCGCAGCTGGTACGCGTGGAGAGCCGCCGGTTGTCCGGGCTGCTCGCCTCGGGTGGACTGCCCGCGCCGGAAAGCGCGTCGACCCGGCGGCAGATCGGCTACCTGGCGGCCCGGCTGCTGCCCGGCGTGCTCGGCCTCTTGGCGTACGCGGTGCTGGGCGTCGGTGTGGTGCTCGCCGGGATCGTGCTGCGCGCGGCGGTACGCGGCGAGCTGACCCTCCTCGACGCGGTGGCCCAGGTCGCCGTCGGCGCGGTGCTGCTGCTGCTCAACGTCCAGGCCTTCGCCACTGTCGCCGCGCTCGACGTCCGGTTGGCCCGGCGGCTGCTCAGCCCGGGCAGTCGGGCGGAGCTGGCCCAGCGGGTCCGCGAGCTGACCACCAGCCGGGCCGGGGTCATCGCCGCGGTCGACGCCGAACGGCAGCGCATCGAACGCGACCTGCACGACGGCCTCCAACAGCGGCTGGTCGCCCTCGGCATGCTCCTCGGCCGGGCCCGACGAGCCCGCGACGCCGACCGCACCGCCGCCCTGCTCGCCCAGGCACATGAGGACGTGCAACGGGCCGTCGAGGAGCTGCGCGAGGTGGCGTGGCGGGTCTACCCGTCGGCGCTGGACGGCAGCGACCTGGGCGAGGTGCTCGCCATGGTCGCCCACCGCTCCGAGGTGCCGGTGCGGATCCGCTGCGACCTGCCGGTCCGCCCGGAGCGGCAGGTCGAGACGGTGCTGTACTTCGTGGCCTGCGAAGCGCTCACCAACGCCGCGAAACACGCCGCCGCTACGCTCGTCACGGTCGAGATCGGGGTACGGGAGGGGTGGGTCCGGATGCGCGTGCACGACGACGGCGTGGGTGGCGCGGACCCCAACGGCCGAGGCCTGTCGGGCCTGGCCCGACGGGTCGCCGCACTGGACGGCCACCTACGGGTGACCAGCCCGGCCGGCGGCCCGACCACCGTGTCGGCGGAACTGCCATGCGGCTAGTCCTCGCCGAAGACTCGACGCTGCTCCGGGAGGGTCTGGCACGGCTGCTCGCCGAGGAGGACCACGAGGTGGTCGCGGCGGTCGGTACCGCCGACGAACTGGTCGATGCGGTCGAGCGGTCCCGACCGGACGTGGTCGTCACCGACGTCCGGATGCCGCCCACGCACACCGACGACGGGCTGCGCGCCGCGCTGGAGATCCGTCGGCGCTGGCCCACCACGGCCGTCCTGGTGCTCTCCCAGTACGTCGAGCGACGGTACGCCGGCCGGCTGCTCGCGGACCGCCCCGAGGGGGTCGGCTACCTGCTCAAGGACCGGGTGGCCCAGGTCGACGACTTCCTCGACGCACTGGACCGCGTCGCCGCCGGAGGCACCGCGCTCGATCCGGAGGTGGTCCGTCAGGTGGTGGCCGGCTCCGACCGGCCGGATCCGTTCGGTCGGCTGACCCCGCGCGAACGGGACGTCCTGCACGAGATGGCCCAGGGGCACACGAACGCCGCCATCGCCCAGCGGTTGCACGTGTCGCAGAGCGCGGTGGAGAAGCACGTCAACGCCATCTTCGACAAGCTCGACCTCGCCCACGTAGCCGGCTACAGCCGCCGGATCCTCGCCGTGCTGCGCTACCTGGGCACCTGACCTGCCGTCCACTGATCCGGTCCAATTGATCACCGGCGTCGGCGATGTCGGAGTCTCCGGCTGTGTGTCCGGCTTCCGCCGACGTGCCGTGGGTTCCGGCGGGAGCTGGGGGTGCGGCGCCATGAGCTCGGCGGGAGCCGGTGGGTGCCGCGCGCTGCGGGTCCTCACAGAGATGGTGGGTGCGACGGCCAATGATCCGGCGAAGCCGGTGGGTGCGACGTGCTCCGGTCCCGGCGGGGCGCCGGTGGGCACGTCGGCCGCCTCGGGGGGCGGTCGTTGTCTTCGGCGCTATACCTGTGAGTCATAAATATGCCTCGGAGGTATCACCCTGATCGCGAACTTTGGCCCCGAACCCGCCCTGACGATTGATCGACTCGGTATCGGCGATGTCGCGGTGTCCGGGCGCTGCGGATGCCCTGATGTCGGGGATACGGAGTTGACCAACCCCGGGGAGCAGCCGGTTCGGCGACGGGACGGTGGTGTGGTGTCGCCGAGTGTCCGGTCTGGGGTGGTCTGGCCTGTGGCCGGGTGCACCCGTGGGCTGGAATCGTGGCGGGCCCAGGGTCGTTACACACCCTGACGATCGCAGGACCACGGCGCGCACCCCCGGGACTCCCGGGTTTGGAATGCCGGCCAGGCCGCGGTCGTTGCAGACCCCCTGAACGACCGCAGCAGCACCCGCTTGCACGGGGTGCCGATGGATGGGCCGACCGCGGAATGACCCCGGCCCGGCGGTCGTTACACATGGACCCGGCGCCACGAGCCCCCGCTTGTCGGCCGCTGGACCCCGGCGCCACGAGCCCCGCCCGTAGGTCGCCGACCTTCAAGACTTTTCCCCCGTGTATGAGAGCGCCGGACGAGGTGCTTGCACCCCGCGTGCCGTTCCCCCGAACAAGGCGCGTGAGGTGTCTACCCCCCGAAGGAGCAACCCTCATGAACACGATCATTCGTAAGAGCATGCTGTCCGTTGCTGGTCTCGCCTTCGCCGGTGGTGTGTTCGCCGGTCCGATCGCCGCGCACGCCGCCCCCGCCACCGACGGCAAGCCGGTCGCGGTCGCGGTGCAGACGGTCAAGGCGCAGGGCCCGCAGTCGCACATCGACCTCAACGACGAGCAGACCGCCAACGTCAAGGCGATCATCGCCGCCACGAAGAAGGCCGGCCTGCCCGAGCGGGCCGCAGTGATCTCGATCGCCACGAGCCTGCAGGAGTCGAAGCTGGAGAACCTGGGCCACCTCGGCGACATGAACGACCACGACTCGCTGGGCCTGTTCCAGCAGCGCCCGTCCAGTGGTTGGGGTACGCCGGAGCAGATCACCGACCCCGAGTACTCCACCACCGCGTTCCTCAAGGGCCTCAAGCAGGTCGACGGCTGGCAGGACATGGCGCTGACCGACGCCGCGCAGACCGTGCAGGTCTCCGCCTACCCCGACGCCTACGCCCAGTGGGAGCAGCAGGCCACCGACCTGGTCACCCAGCACTGGAACAGCTGACCCACCGCACCACCGCACAACCCGACCGACCGCTGGCCGGCACCCCGCACACGGGGTGCCGGCCAGCGGCATGTCCCGCGGCCGAATCTTGGACAGTTACCGTCACGCCAGAACGGAAACTGTCCAAGATCTCACGACGTCGTGGGGGTGCAGGGGTCGGGAACAACGTCAGGCTGCTGCTGGTTGTGGACAGTGTCGGTGTGACTCAGTGTCCCCGGGCCTCACCTAATATTGCCTTCGCGGAACACCGTTCGGCTGGAGCCGCGTCGCGCCACTCGCCGAGAGGCGACCTGCACACCGACACCAGCGCCGCCCCCGGCCCACCAGCCGGGGGCGGCGCTGTCTTTCCCACCGACGGAATCGTGGACCGCGGATGGGGCGCACGCGGACGGCCCCCGCCCGCCCGGAGGGCGGTGGCGGGGGCCGTCGACGGATCGGTTGGTCAGGTGGCGTTGATCGTGCCGGTCAGCAGCAGGGCGAGGACCAGGGTGCCCAGCGCGACCCGGTACAGCACGAAGACGTACAGGGTGTGGTGGGCGACGTAGCGCAGCAGCCAGGCGATGGCGGCGTACCCGATGCCGAAGGCGATCAAGGTGGCCACGACCATCTGGGCGACGGTGGGTGCGGACGTGCCCGGGGCGGACGGCTCGAAGACGTCCCCGAGGCTGAACACGCCGGACATGACCACCGCCGGGATGGCCAGCAGGAACGAGTACCGTGCCGCCGCCTCCCGGGTCAGGTTGAGCAGCAGACCGGCGGTGAGCGTGCCCCCGGAGCGGGACACCCCGGGGATCAGCGCCATGGCCTGGGCGAAGCCCATCACCACGCCGTCCTTCATCCGGAAGTTCTCCAGGGTGCGGGTCTGCCGCCCCCAGTACTCGGCGAACGCCAGCACGAACGCGAACACGATCAGTGTGGTCGCCACGACCCACAGGTTGCGCCCGGCCGTCTTGATCTGGTCCTTGAACACGAACCCGAACAGCCCGATCGGGATCGAGCCGACGATGACGTACCAGCCCATCCGGTAGTCGAGGCTGGAGCGCACCGACTTGTCCCTGATGCCGACGAGCCAGGTCCGGGTGATCCGCCAGATGTCCTTGGCGAAGTAGATCAGCACGGCCGCCTCGGTGCCGAGCTGGGTGACCGCGGTGAACGACGCGCCGGCGTCGCGGTCGAAGAAGATCGCCGAGGTGATCCGTAGATGCCCCGACGAGCTGACCGGAAGGAACTCGGTCAGTCCCTGGACGATGCCCAGGACGATGGCCTCGACCCAGGTCACTCGCCGACTCCCGAAAGGTCGAGCGCCTCGGCGACGGTACGGAGGGTCTGCACGCCGCTGTCCCGGTCGGCCACGAACAGGGTCACCGACAGCGTGGTGACGCCGGCAGCGGCGTACTCCCGCATCCGCTCGGCGATGCGTTCCTTCGGGCCGAGCAGTGAGGTGCGGTCGATGAACTCCATCGGCACCGCGGCGGCCGCGTCGCGCTGCCGCTTGGCCAGGTAGAGGTCCTGGACCTCGCGGGCGGCGTCGCCGTAACCCATCCGGGTGGCGAGCTGGTTGTAGAAGTTCTGCTGCCGGCTGCCCATCCCGCCGACGTAGAGCGCGGCGTACCAGCGCACCAGCTCGGCGCAGGAGGCAACGTCGTCGCCGACCACCACCGGCACCGAGGGCACCACGTCGAAGCCGGCCAGTTCCTTGCCGACCTTGGCCCGCCCGGCGCTGACCGAGGCGAGCTGCTCGTCGGCGAACTCCGGGGCGTAGAACACCGCCAGCCAGCCGTCGGCGATCTCGCCGGCCAGCTCCAGGTTCTTCGGGCCGACCGCGGCCAGGTAGATCGGGATGTGCTCGCGAGGTGGGTGGAAGCCCAACCGCAGCGCCTTGCCGGGGCCGTCCGGCAGCGGCAGGGTGTAGTGCTCGCCGTCGTACGCCACCTCCTTGCGGGCGATGGCCAGCTTGACGATGTCCACGAACTCGCGGGTCCGGGCCAGGGGCTTGGCGAAGCGCACCCCGTGCCAGCCCTCGGAGACCTGCGGGCCGGAGACGCCCAGGCCGAGCCGGAACCGGCCGCCGGAGAGCGCGTCGATGGTGGCGGCGGTCATCGCCGTTGCCGCCGGCGTACGCGCCGGGATCTGCATCACCGCGGCGCCCACGTCGATCCGTTCGGTCTGGCCGGCCATCCAGGCGAGCATGCTGGGCGAGTCAGAGCCGTAGGCCTCCGCCGCCCACACCACCGAATAGCCGAGCCGGTCCGCTTCCTGGGCCAACGCCAGGTGATCCGCTGGTGTGCTCCACGCTGTCTGGTATCCGAGGCTGAGCCCGAGTCGCACTGGTCCTCCCCCATCCGTGGCACAGGTCGCACCAGGTTACGCAATGCCGATTACGGCCTCGATCACCGGCTCGCCCCCTATGATCCCCCGTCCGTCCCGGTACCCGTGACCGGCGGAACCGGCAGAACCGGCAGAGATGACGGGAGCGAGGATATCGGTGGCGGCAGGTTCGAAATAAGGTTCACCCATGCAACAGCGACCGCTCGGCCGAAGCGGGCTGGCGGTTTCCCGGCTCGCGCTCGGCACCATGACGTGGGGCCGGGACACCGACGCCGACGATGCGGCCGCCCAGCTGAAGAGTTACCTGGACGCGGGCGGCAACCTGATCGACACCGCCGACGTGTACGGCGACGGGGACGCCGAGTCCGTGATCGGCTCGCTGCTGGGCAGCCTCGTACCCCGTGACGATCTGCTGATCGCCACGAAGGCGGGGTTGCGCCCGGGCAGCGGCCGGCGCCGCGACGGCTCCCGCGGGCACCTGCTGCGCACCCTGGACGCGTCCCTGCGCCGGCTCGGCACCGACCACGTGGACCTGTTCCAGGTGCACGGGTACGACCCGGACACCCCGCTGGAGGAGACCCTGGCCGCGCTGGACCACGCGGTGGCCAGCGGCAAGGTCCGCTATGTCGGGGTGTCGAACTTCTCCGGCTGGCAGACCGCGCGGGCCGCCGCCTGGCAGACCGCCTGGCCGGGCCGGGCGCCGGTGGTCGCCGCCCAGGTGGAGTACTCGCTGCTGGAGCGGGGCGTGGAGCGGGAGGTGCTGCCCGCGTGCGACGCGCTCGGCCTCGGGGTGCTGCCGTGGTCACCGCTGGGCCGGGGTGTGCTCACGGGCAAGTACCGGCACGGCCGTCCGGCGGACTCCCGGGCCGCCTCGCCGCACTTCGAACGGTTCGTCGCGACGTACCTGGAGCCGCGTTGCTCCAGCATCGTGGAGGCGGTGGCGACCGCGGCCGGCGGGCTGGGCGTGTCGCCGCTGGAGGTGGCGCTGGCCTGGATCCGGGACCGGCCGGGGGTGACCGCGCCGATCCTCGGCGCCCGCACGGTCGGGCAGCTGCTCGGTGCGCTCCAGGTCGAGCGGATCACGCTGCCCGAGGAGATCACCACCGCGCTGGACGACGTCTCGGCGGTGCCGGTGGGCTACCCGGAGCGCGACGGCTGACCCGCCGGCCCGTTCACATTGTCGGGCGTTGGCCGGGGAGCTCGCGGATCGCGGTCAGGAAGCGGGACTGGTCGTCGCGGGTCGCCGGGTTGACGATCCGGATCCACGAGCCGTCGTCGAAGAAGATGGTGGACGGGAACTGCATCAGACCGGCCACGCCCCCCTCGGAGTCGACGCGGGCCACCCGGGTGCGCTCCACGCTCCACAGCAGCCGCGGCTGGCGCCGGTCGGGCCGGTCGGCGTCGGGGCGGGACCCCATCCGCAGCAGGTGGAGGTGGGTGTCGCTCACCGCCAGCGGTGTGCCCGTGTAGCGCTCCAGGAACAGCAGCATGCTGCCGGCGAGGGTGGCGAGGTCACCGCTGAAGACGTACCGGCGCCGGTAGGCGATCTCGGCGAGCTGATCGGCCAGGGGGCGGTACCGGCTGAGCCGGAACAGCGCCCGGAACGCCTCCTGCTCCTCGGTCAACGGGATCGGCTCCCGTTGCGGCGCCTGGTGTGGCGGGCCGGGCTCCGGCTCGACCGCCGGCAGGCCGACGGCGACGGCGGCGGCCTTGCCGGGCAGCAGCAGCACACCCGCGGCCAGCCGCACCGGCGTCATGACCGCGTCCACCCAGACCACCGGGTTGACGATGTTGAGCAGCCCGAACAGCGCTCGCGGGTCCAGCGCCTCGGCCATCTCGCCGGCCACCCGGTCGGTGAGCTGCCGGCCGGCCTTGTGCGTCTCCGGGGTACGGACCGGGGCGAGCCCCACGTAGCGGAGCTCCTGCCCCGGCAGGAGTGGCGCGACGAGGGCGCGCTCGGGCTCGTCGCTGGTCCGGAACTCGTCCCGCAGCTCGCGGGCCTTGTCACGGGCGGCGCGCGCGCCGCCGAGCACCGCGTCGGTGAACCGACCCAGCCGACCCCGCTCCCCTGACGTCACGCTCCACCTCCTCGGCCGGGCTAACGGCCCGCGGGTTGATCTGCGGGCGGCTGCCCGAAGACATTCTGGTCGATCCAGTCGGCGCCGCCCTGCACCGCCTGGTCGATCTGGTCGCCGACCTGGTCGCTGCCCGGGATGGAGAGGCCGGAGGTGAGCGCCACGGACCCCCAGGTGACGCCGTGCACGATCGAGTTCGGCACGTTCCACGGCAGGTTGGTCGCCCAGTCCCGGGCGATCACCCGGGCGCCGTCGGCGACGCCGTGGGCGCGCAGCGCGGCGGCCCGGTCGAGGGCTCCCATGTCGAACGGCGAACCCGACTTGCCCAGCTTGTAGGTGCCCTTCGTGGGGTCGAGGAACTTGTGGTGCCACTTGTCGGCCTTGCCGGCGGCGCGGCGCTTGTCGGCGTACTTCTGGCCGGTGCGCAGCTTCTTCTGCATGTCGACCAGCTTGTCGAGGTGGTTGCGCAGCTTGCGCAGGTACAGCATGACCCGCTGGAGCAGGCGGATGACCTTCTGCAGGTGCGCCGCCAGCGGCCTGATGACCTTCAGCATCCGGGTGACGACGATCAGGCCGCGGGTCACGGCCACGCCCACGCCGGCCGCCCAGGACGCACCGGCGGTGAACGGCGCCATCAGCAGCGCCGTCACCAGCGTCACGAGGAGGAAGTTCACGAACTCGACGCAGACGTCGACGAGCACGTCGTGCACGGTCTGCAGGCCGTCGGCGACACTGCGCAGGTACTCCGCGGTCGCGGCGAACTGTTCGGCGACACCGAGCAGTTGATCTTCGACCTCGGCCAGCCGCTGGCCGTACGCCGTCCCGGCGGGCGAGCTCCACCCGGCCTGGGCGGCCTCGCGGGCGCCGCGGTGCCCCTGGGCCAGGTCGCGCACCTGCCCGGCCAGCGCGTCCCACTCGGCGGCCTTCGCGCGCAGCGCGGCGGGCTCGCCGTCGACCAGGTCGACGAGCTGGATGAGCGGCCAGGCCAGCGTCCGGCAGACGCTGTCGACCGCGGCCTCCACTCCGGAGAGCGCGTTGTCGAGGCCGTTCCACAGCTGGACGGCGCTGCCGGCGGGCCCGCTCATCCGGGCATCCCCGCCTGGATGGCCTTGAACCCGCCGTCGAGTTCCTGCTCGTTGCGCTCGTACGCCTCGACGGTGTCGGCCAGCGCGTCGGCGACCCGGCCGAACGCGGCGTTGGCGGCGCCGAACAGCTCCGCGCCACCGGCGACCTGCTCGGCGTACTTGGCGCGGAGCATGTCGCTGGCGAACGGCAGATGACCGAACGCGTCCGACGGCACGTCACCGGCCGAGATGATCTGACCCTCCAGTGCGGCGAGTGAACTCGCGACCTGCTTGGCGGCCGTCTCCAGTCGACGGACCGCCTGCACGTCGACATCGATGTCCGGCGGCATGCCGTTCCTCCCCCATGTGTCGAGCGCACCGACGATACGATTCCCCGGCCACCGGGCACCACCCCGGTCGCATGGTCCACGGGGGAGGGAACTCATCTCATGACTGATCCGATGTCCGCGTTCGACGGGCTCGCCGGACGGATCGCCGACATCGAACGCCGGTTCGCGGGGCTCCGCGACGACCTGGCCGAGTTGTCCGGCACCGCGACCGACGAGAGCGGCCTGGTGTCGGCGACGGTCGACGCCACCGGTGTGCTGACCGGCCTCACCCTCGCGCCCGCCGCCCTGCGCGCCGGCACCGAGGGTGTGGCGGAGCTGGTGCTCGACGCGTACCGGCGGGCCCGCACGGCGGCCAGCGAGCACGTCGAGAGGCACACCGAGGGCCTGGACGTCACGCTGGGCGCGGGTCTGACCGACCTGTTCGGCAAGCCCGGCGACTTCTCGGCGCTGGGCCGGTTGGAGGAGACCGTCGCCCGGCTCGGGCGGCTGGACGACCGCCTGCCGGGCCCGCCGGCATGACCTCGGCAACCTGGCCGGACATCGTCGCGCGGCTGCGGGACACGATCGCCCGATGCGACCGCGACACCGACCTGGAGCTCTCCGCCGGTTCGCGCGCGATCCGGCTGCTGGTGCGCCGCGAGGTGGTGGGGGCGATCTGCCCGGGCCACGACGAGGCACGCCTGGCCGCGCTCGGCTGGCACCGCCCGACCGGCGACACGGGCTGGTGGTACGAGGTGCCGCGCACTCCGGAGCAGGTGGAGCGGCTCAGCGTGTTCGTGACCCGCACCGCCGCCGAGGTGCTGACCGACCGGCCGGGCGCGCTCTCCTGCCGGGCCGTGGCACCGGCCACCCGTGCGGTACCGGCGCCGCGGTCGGCCGGGCCGGCCGAGCGGCCGGCTGGTGGGGCGGCGGAGCCGGCGCATGGCGGGGCTTCGGAGCCGGCGCCTGGCGGGGAGGCCGAGCCCTCGGTGGTGGCGCTGCTCGCCGCGGCCGCCGACCGGCGTGACCTGCCCGGTTACCTCGGAGTGCTGGCAGGTGCCACGGTGTGCGTTCCGCTCGCCGGGGAACCGGCGGCGGACGCCGACTTCCCGTGGACGGTGGTCGGGGATGCGACCGGCGCGTCGCTGCTGCCGGTCTTCACCTCCCCCCGGGCCCTCGCCGCGTTCGCGGGTGACGACGTGCCGTTCGTCGCGCTGCCCTGCGCCGAACTGTTCGAGGACTGGCCCGACCCGTCGTGGGGGCTGGCGGTCGACCCGGGCCAGGCCCGCGGGGTCACCCTGGCCGCGCCGGCGCTGGCGGCCCTGCTCACGGCCAACGTCCCGACGGGTTGACGGCCCGTTCGGCCGGGACCACGCGGGTCGCTGCCTGCTCGTGCGGCCGGGACCAGGCGGGTCGCTGCCCGATTGTGCGGCCGGGGCCACGCCGGTCGCTGGCTGCTCGTGCGGCCGGGACCACGCGGGTCGGCCCTGGGCGGCACGAACCACCCACGGCAGCGGCGTTGGTCACCCCGGAGGGGGTGGCGAATGGCCGCTGGGCTGGGCAGCATGGATGGCATGGACTACGAATACGCGCCGCTGCGGCTGCCGCCGAACGTCGACCGGTTGACCGCCGCGGCGCAGTTGGCGATCCAGGCGGAGTTCTCCGGATGGGAGTTGGCCCGGGTGCGGCTGTTCCGGGACGGCACGCGGCAGGTGATGCTGCGTCGGCGACGGGCCAACCAGCCGCAGCCGGGCCTGTCGTACTGACACCCGGTCGGGCCGGGGCGGTGTGACGGCCCGGGGCCCGGCCGTGACCGGTCGGGCCCCGGGCGTCGTACGGCCTAGTGCTGGTGCCCGGCGTGGTCGTGGTCGTCGTCGAGCTCCAGGAACGGGTGCTCGTCGAGGCGGCCGACGAGCCGGTCGTCGACCGCCGGCTGGAACGGGCCGACCGCGTCGTCGTCGTCGAAAGACTCCAGGTCGACCGGGGTGCCCACCTCGCTGACCATGACCACCCCGTCGAGGGGCTCCAGCTCGGGGACGTCCAGCGCGCCGAGCGAGCCGTCGCCGCTCTGCAGCAGCTCCAGCACCGCCTCGCCGACACCCTCCACCGGCGCCGGCTCGTCGTCCTCCGGGGTGCCCTCGCGGCGGGCCACCTCGGCCACGCGCAGCAGCGCGGAGACGCTCGGCACCCGGTAGTCGCGGCGCTGGCGCACCGAGATCACCCTGGGGTGGGGGTCGCTGGCCTCGCCGCCCTCGGCGCCGCCGAAGCGCTCGTCGGCCTCGTCCGGGTCGATCGAGTCGACGTCCCACGGCGTCACCTCGCCGAAGGCGTCGAGCAGCCGCTCGTCGTACGCGTAGGACGCGTTGTTCAAAGCCACGTACGCCTGCCAGACGTCGTCGTCGTCGACGCGGCCCTGCGCGGCACGTACGGCGGCCAGGTGGTGGCGGGCCGCTTCGATCACCCGCTCGAGAGCGGCGTCCAGCTCACCGTGCTGGTCGGTCATGTGGGGCAGTCCCTTCACGATGGGGATCCGAGCCGGGTGCAGCTGTCGGACCCGGCTAGCAGGTGCGGAGGAACCGGTCGAGAACCCGCACGCCGAACTGTAGTCCGTCGACCGGAACGCGCTCGTCGATGCCGTGGAACAAGGCGGAGAAGTTCAGGTCGGCGGGCAGCCGCAGCGGGGCGAACCCGAAGCAGCGGATGCCGAGCTGCGAGAACTTCTTGGCGTCGGTGCCGCCGGAGAGCATGTACGGGACCGGCCGCGCGCCCGGGTCCTCGGCGCGCAGCGCCGCCGACATGGCGTCGACCAGGTCGCCGTCGAAGGTGGTCTCCAGGGCCGGCTGCCGCTGGATGTACTCGATCGCGATGTCCGGGCCGACCAGCTCGCGCAGCTGCCGCTCCAGCAACTCGGACTGGCCGGGCAGGCTGCGGCAGTCGATGGTGGCGGTGGCCCGGCCGGGGATGACGTTGTCCTTGTAGCCGGCGCTCAACCGGGTCGGGTTGGCGGTGTTGCGGATGGTCGCGCCGATGATGTTGGCGATGGGTCCGAGCTTGGCGATGGCCGTCTCCGGGTCCTCCGGGTCCAGTTCGACGCCGAGCAGGTCGGAGACCTCCTCCAGGAAGGCCCGCACGGTGTCGGTGACCACCACCGGGAAGCGGTGCCGGCCGACCCGGGCCACCGCCTCGGCGAGCGCGGTGACGGCGTTGTCGTCGTGCATCATCGAGCCGTGCCCGGGGCGGCCCTTGGCGTGCAGCCGCAGCCAGTCCAGGCCCTTCTCGGCGGTCTCGATCAGGTAGAGCCGCTGGTTGTCGTTGACCGAGTAGGAGAAGCCGCCGACCTCACCGATCGCCTCGGTGCAGCCGTCGAAGAGCTCCCGGTGCCGGTCGACCAGGAAGTGCGCGCCGTAGTCGCCGCCCGCCTCCTCGTCGGCGGTGTACGCCAGCACGATGTCGCGCGGGGGCCGTACGCCGGTGCGCTGCCAGTGCCGCACCACGGCGAGCACCATGGCGTCGAAGTCCTTCATGTCGATCGCGCCGCGGCCCCACAGGTAGCCGTCGCGCACCTCGCCGGAGAACGGGTGCACCGACCACTCGTCGGCGTCGGCGGGCACCACGTCCAGGTGGCCGTGCACCAGCAGCGCGCCCCGGCTCGGGTCGGCGCCGGGGATGCGGGCCACCACGTTCGCGCGGCCGGGCGCCGACTCGTGCAGCACGGACTCCAGGCCCACCTCGGCGAGCTTCTCCGCCACGTACTCGGCCGCGCGGCGCTCACCGACGCTGGTGTCGTTGTCCCCCGTGTTGGTGGTGTCGATACGCAGCAGGTCGCGGCAGAGGTCCAGGACCTCGGCGGTGGGTTCCGGTCGGGCGGGTGCGGCGTCGCTCGTCATCGCCTCTTCATACCAGCCCGGGCCGGCCGGCGGGCCGGCGCACCGGGCGCGACAGGCCGGGCATTCAGGTCGGCGGATCCGGGTGGCGGTTTCGCCGGGCGCGCCGCCGGGTACCGCCGCCCACGACCGCACATCCCCTGCCGGAGCTTCCGCCCGCCAGTCGAGGAGGGCACCATGTCCGCCGTTTCCCTGCCGCCGCTGCCGCCCACCCCCGAGGAGGGCTACCGGCCCGGCGGACGCAGCATCGCCGACATCGTGGACCGGGAGCACCAGCAGCTACTGACGCTGCTGGACCAGTTGACCGGTCCGGACGCCGCGCCGCAGGAGGGGCTCGCGGTGCTCACGGCCGCCTTGTCGCGGCACCTCTCCGCGGAGGAGCAGTACCTGCTGCCGGCGGTGCGCGCCGCGCTGCCGGACGCGGCCGAGCGTGTGGACGCCGAGATCAACGCCGACGCGGCGCTGCTGGCCACCCTCAAGGCGCTGAGCGACGAGACGCTGACCGAGGTCGTCGAGCGGGTTCGCCGGCACGTGGACGGCGTCGGCGCGCTCATCGCCGAGCTGCGCGCGGTGGCCACCGAGGAGGAGCTGATCCGGCTGGGCAACCGGCTGGAGATCGCCGAGGAGGCGGCCCCGACCCGACCGCACCCGGGCACCCCGGCCACCCCGCCGTGGAACCGGATCGTCGAGCCGGCGGTGGGCGTGGTGGACAAGGTCCGCGACGTGGTGACCCGCCGGCCGACGTACCTGGCGGACCTGCCGGAGCCACCGCGCGACTGACGAGCGGCGACACCCACCGGTGCATTCAACCTCACCTATCCGTCCGGACCCTTCCGCCGGCCCCGGCGTAGTCCTACCGTCACGGTATGAACCTGGAGCTGCGACACCTGCGGGTGGTCTGCGCGATCGCGGAGACGGGGAGCGTGACCAAGGCGGCGTCGGCGCTCGGCCTGGCCCAGCCGGCGCTCACCGCCCAGCTCCAGCGGATCGAGCGGACACTGGGCGGGCCGCTGTTCGACCGGGACCGCCGCGGCGCGCGCCCCACCGCGCTCGGTGAGCTGGTGCTGGCCCGGGCCCGGGTGCTGCTGCCGGCCATGAAGGGCCTGCAGGACGAGGCGGCCCGGCTGGCCGGCGCCGGCGTGGCGCCCCGCTGGTACCGGTTCGGCGGGGTGAACAGCCCGATCCTGGGGCGGTTGGTGCACCGGCTGGCCGCCGAGCAGCCGCCCGCGCAGATCACCACGTACGCGTCCTGGTCGGTGGACGAGTTGGCGCAGCTGGTGGCCGGTGGCCGGTTGGATTTCGCGCTCACCGGCGTGTGCGGTGACGCCGTCCCGTCGGCCGAGTTCGGGCTGAGCTGGCGGGAGGTGTCCGTCGACCCGGTGCTGGTGCTGCTGCCCGAGACGCACCCCCTCGCGGGGCGCGACGAGGTGCGGCTGGTCGACCTGCGCCACGAGCAGTGGGTGGCCGCGCCGGGCGACGGCTGCTTCGGCGACTGCTTCGCCGCCGCCTGCGCCCGCGCCGGTTTCACCCCCCGCAAGGTGTACGAGACCGACGTGCGGGGCTGTGTCGACCTGGTGGACGCCGGCGAGGCGGTGGCCCTGTGCCAGGCGACGTTCCGCCCGGTGGCCGGGCTGGTCACCCGACGGCTCGCCGGGATACCGCTGCGCTGGCGGCTGCTGCTGGGTTGGCACCCGGACTCCCCCGCCGCCCAGGGGGCGGAGCTGGTGCTGGAGACGGCCAAGGCCGCGTACACCGATTCACTTGCCCCGCATCCCGGCTACCTGGCGTGGCTGCTGCGCAATCCCGGGTTCGGCGTCCGGCAGCCCTCCGGGGTCTGATCCACCGCCGGCGGGGTATCTGGCGGACATGACCGACCTCTACCCGCCCACCGGCGACCGGGAACTGCTCCGCCAGGCGGCCGCCGCACACACCGCCGCCATCCGCGAGACGGAGGCGTTCCTGCGCCGGCTGCCGGACGTGCCCGACCCGGCCGACGTCGCCGAGTACGCCAACCTGCTCAGCCGCGAGGAACGGACCCGCGGCGAGCGGGACGCCGCCGCCGACGCGGTCGGGCTGACCATCGGCAGCCTGGAGCCCGATCAGGCCTGACCGGGCTCGACGTGACGGTGCCGCCCCTGCCCGGGACGGCACCGTCGAGCGTGCGTCGCTCAGCGTTCGACGAGGGGGTCGTGGCCCAGGTCGAGCAGCGAGTGCCGCCACTCGTCGTCGGCGTTGCCGCGCGGCGGCTTGGCGTCCATCAGCTCGCGGATCCGGTCGACCGCGTCCCGCATCACCTCGATGTCCTCCGGGGTGAGGTCGACCTTGCGCTTGTTCAGCACCTTGAGGATCTCCCGGCCCGGCTGGGGCAGGTCGAGGGTCGGGTTGGACCCGAACGACTCCTCCCCGGAGCCCCGGGTCAGCAGCCAGGTGCGCAGTTGCTCCGACGGGACGTTGACCTCCGCGTGGAAGTCCTCCCAGAGCACCTCCACCTCGGGATCGATCCGAGTAACGCGTGCCATCAGGTCTCCTCTCCGGGCGGCGACCCGGACGTCTCCGGGCCGTCCTCGTCGGTCTTCGGATGCAGGCCCTCCGGCGGCACCCGGGTCCTCCTGGGATTCGCGGTGGGCGGCGCCAGGATCGGGTCGGGATGGTCGTCCTCGTCCCGGGATTCCGCGGACTCCGCGCGCTCCCGCGGTTCCTCTGGTTCCGGTCGTCGCGCGGCCCCGCTCATCGCGGGTGCGTCGTCGTGGCAGCGGTGTACCCCCGCTCGCCCGCGGTCACGTCGAAGGTGAGCGAGCCCTCGCGGGCGTCCACGGTGACCTTCTGCCCGGGCGAGATCGCCGACTCCAGCAGCATTCGGGACAGGTGGTTGTCCACCTCCCGCTGGATCACCCGGCGCAGCGGACGGGCGCCGAACTCGGGCTGGTAGCCGTGCTCGGCGAGCCAGTCGATGCCCGCGGCGGTGAACTCCACCTGGATGTCCTGGGCGTGCAAACGGCGGCGGGTCTCCTCCAGCAGCAGCCCGGTGATCTGACGCAGCTGCTCCGCCTCCAGCCGACGGAAGATGATCACCTCGTCGATCCGGTTGAGGAACTCCGGGCGGAAGTTCTCCTGCAGGCGGCGCATCAGCCGCTCGCGCAGCTCGTCGTTCTCCTGCTCGCTGCCCGGCGCGCCGGTGCCGAAGCCCACGGCGCGCTGCGCGCCGGTGATCAGCTCGGAGCCCAGGTTGCTCGTCATGATCAGTACGGTGTTCTTGAAGTTCACCGTGCGGCCCTGGCTGTCGGTCAGCCGACCGTCGTCGAGCACCTGGAGCAGGATGTTGAACACGTCCGGATGGGCCTTCTCGATCTCGTCGAGCAGCACCACCGCGTACGGGCGACGGCGCACCGCCTCGGTGAGCTGGCCGGCCTCCTCGTAGCCGACGTACCCGGGCGGGGCGCCGACCAGCCGGCTGACCGTGTGCCGTTCCTGGAACTCGCTCATGTCCACCCGGACCATCCGGTCCGCCTCGCCGAACAACGCCTCGGCCAGGGCGCGGGCCAGCTCGGTCTTGCCGACGCCGGTGGGGCCGAGGAACAGGAAGCTGCCCATCGGCCGCTCCGGGTCGGCCAGCCCGGCACGGGAGCGGCGGACCGCCTCGGCGACCGCGGTGACCGCGTCGTCCTGCCCGACCACCTTCTGGTGCAGGTGACCCTCCAGGCGCAGCAGCCGGTCCCGTTCCTCCTCGGTGAGTTGGCTGACCGGGATGCCGGTGGCGCGGGAGACCACCTCGGCGATCTCCTGCGGCCCCACCTCCGGCACCTGCGAGGAGGAGCCGTCGTCGCCGTTCGCGCGGCGCACCTGCTCCTCCAGCTCGGAGATCCGGTCGCGCAACGTGGAGGCCCGCTCGTACTGCTCGTCGGCGACGGCCTGTTCCTTGTCCCGTCGTACGTCGTCGAGCTGCTGCTCCAGCTCCCGCACGTCGGAGGCGGGGGTGCGGGTACGCAGCCGGACCCGGGCGCCGGCCTGGTCGATGAGGTCGATGGCCTTGTCCGGCAGGAACCGGTCGGTGACGTACCGGTCGGACAGCTCGGCGGCGGCGACCAGCGCCTCGTCGGTGAACCGCACCTGGTGGTGGGCCTCGTACCGGTCGCGCAGCCCGCGCAGGATGGCGATGGTGTCGTCGACGCTCGGCTCGGGCACCAGCACCGGCTGGAAGCGCCGGGCCAGCGCGGCGTCCTTCTCGATGCTCTTGCGGTATTCGTCGAGCGTCGTCGCGCCGATCACCCGCAGCTCGCCGCGGGCCAGCGCCGGCTTGAGCATGTTGGACGCGTCCATGCCACCCTCGCTGCCGGCGCCGCCGGCCCCGACCAGGGTGTGGATCTCGTCCATGAAGATGATCAGCTCGTCGCGGTGGGCCCGGATCTCGTCGATGACCTTCTTCAGCCGCTCCTCGAAGTCACCCCGGTAGCGGGTGCCGGCGACCAGACCGGCCAGGTCGAGCTGCACCACCCGCTTGCCGAGCAGGGTCTGCGGCACGTCGCCGTCGCAGATCCGCTCGGCGAGGCCCTCGACGATGGCGGTCTTGCCGACGCCGGCCTCGCCGATCAGGACCGGGTTGTTCTTGGTACGCCGGGACAGGATCTCCACGGCCTGCTCGATCTCGTCGGCGCGCCCGATCACCGGGTCGATCTGGTCGGCGCGGGCCAGGTCGGTGAGGTCCTGCCCGTACTGGTCCAGGGTGGGGGTGCCCCGGTCCGGCTTCGGCCCGGTCATCGGCCCTCGCTCGGCGTTGGCGGCCTGCAACGACTCCGGCTGGATCCGGCCGGCGGCCAGCATCCGCCCGGCCGGCGACTCCGGGTTGAGCGGCAGCGCCATCAGGATGTGCTCGGGGCCGATGTAGTTGGCACCCATCGCCCGGGACAGCTGGTGGGCGTCGAGCAGCGCCCGCTTGGCCGCCGGGGTCAGCGACAGGTTGGGTGGCACCTCGCCGCGTGGCGCGCCGTCGCCCCGCCCGCCGAGCGCGTTGAGCAGGGTGTCCGGGTCGGCGCCGGCCCGGCGTACCAGGTCGCGCAGGGGTTCGCGTTGCAGTGCCGCCCAGAGGAGGTGGTCGGTGTCCAGGTCGCTGCTCTGCCGCTGCGCGGCGCGGCGGGCCGCGTCGGCCAGCATCTCCCGCGCGTCGGCCGTCATCAGCCGGGTGATGTCGACCCGGTGCGCAGGTCGGCGTCCTCCCTCACCCCGGCCGAAGTACCGGGCCAGGAATTCGTCCCACGGGTCGGAGCCGAGGTCGCCGGGTCCCATCATGTCTGTCCTCCGCAGTTGGGTGCGGCACGGTCGCCAGGGGCTACCCGACGCCCGTGCCGACAAACGCCGCACGTGGTGGCGCACCGGCGTCGCGGGAGTGGCGTCCGGCCGGCGCCCGCGGGTGGTGGCAGGCTGACGGAATGGATGAGACCCCGTTGCTGATCGTGGACGGCGCCAACGTGGTGGGCTCCCGCCCGAACGGGTGGTGGCGGGACCGGGCCGGCGCCGCCGCCCGGCTGCGTGACGCGCTGACGCCGGTGGCCTCCTCCGGCCTGCCGGAGCGGCTCGCCGCCCCCGTGGAGGTGGTGCTGGTGGTCGAGGGGGCCGCGCGGGGCGTCCCCGGCACCGAGGCTGTCCGGGTGGTGTCGGCCGCCGGCTCGGGCGACGACACCGTGGTCGACCTGGTCGAGGGCGCTCCCCGGCGCCGCAGGCTGGTGGTCACCGCCGACCGGGAGCTGCGTGAGCGGGTCACCGCCCTGGGCGCCGAGGTGTACGGGCCACGCTGGCTCCGCGACACCCCCGCGGGCACCTGAGAAGCTCTCGCACTGGGACTCCCACAGAACGGACTCCCGGCACTTCCGGGCCGGAACAGGACACCCGGGCAGCAACACCGACAGGGCGGATGTTCTCCGGCGGTCGCCGATAGGCTCTAATAAAGACCTCCCCGCCCCCAGGAGGTTCCGCCGTGGCGAGCGTCGCCGAGCTGAAGGCTGCCATCGATGTCGCCCTCCAACAGATCGGGGACGGGCAGACAGCCGTGCAGGCGGCCGGCGAGAAGCTGGCCGAGGCGCAGCAGACCCTGGCCGGCGCGCTGGAGGGCAGCGGGCACGAGACGGTGGAGGCGGCCCAGGCGTCGCTGACCCAGGCCAGCCAGGAGCTGGAGGAGTGTCTCGCCGCGACACTGGTCGCGGTGGAGCAGGCGCAGCTCTACGTCGCCACGCTGTAGGCGACCATGTCCATCATCGAGGACGTCGGTGGGCAGGTCCGTGCCGCCAGTGAGGAGTTTCCGGTGGCCCTGCTCGGGCAGGCGCTGGAGAAGTTCGGCCTGGCCGCGGAGCGGCTGCGCTGGGTACGGCAGGAGTCGGCCAACCCGATGGGCGTGCCCGAGCTGTCCGCCGCCACCGAGCATGCCGAGACCGCCGGTTACGCGCTGCGGGTGGCGCAGGAGCAGCTGTCGGCGTACCTGGCCGCGATCGGGCTGGCCGCGGACGGCGCGCTGCCGCCCCGCCCGCAGCAGCGCGAGCCCCGGCACGACGCGCCGCCGGCGGGCGGGCCCGCCACCGTGGCTCCGGAGCCGGCCGAGCAGGTCCGGCTGCGCCGCTGGTGGTCGGTGCGGGTCACGGAGCTGACCGGCGGACGTGAGGGCGGCGCCGACGAGCCCGACGAGCGGCTGGAC
>NZ_RCVI01000241.1:0-26730 GCF_003667455.1 Micromonospora sp. CV4
CCCCGGGTCAGCCGCGCCCGCACCCGCATCGCCCGCCCCCTCGCCGCGGCCGTGGCCGGCCGCCTCGCCCATCCTGGCCGATCCTGGCCACCGGCGGTGGCTATCGCGGGATGACGCCCACATCCTTGCCCGTCCATAAATGATCTCTCTATAGTGCCGGCATCCGGCTGTGCGCACCATCGCCGCCGAGGCGCGACCGCGGCACCTGCGTTCCCCACCACGCCCTGAAGAAGGATGGCCATGCCGACGACCCACCGGTTGGCCCACCGGTACCGGCGGCTGTGCTGCCGGCTCGGCCGACCCGCCAGCTACACCGTCGTCGCCTGGGCCGCGCTGGCCGCCATCATCTGCGGCCTCTTCGCCGGCGCGCTGGCCAGCCGGGTCGCCTGGGAGACCTCCCGACCGCAGCCGGACCGCGCCGAGGCCGGCGCCATCCTGGCCGAGGTCTTCCCCGGGCACGACCTGGGCGACATCGACACCCCACCCGCGCTCTTCGTCGTGTACGGGCATCCGCTGCGCCTGAGCAACCTCCGGACCGTGCTGCTCGGCGACGGCGGCGAGTACCAGGAGAGCGACACCAGCGCGGTCGCCTTCGGCGCGCCACCCGTGCCCGCCGAGCAGATCGTCACGGTGGCCCGGCAGCGCCTGACCGACACCGGCTGGCGGCTGTACGACCCCGTGGTGGTCGAGGACACGATCTGCTCGGACAAGCTGTGCGCCACCCCGATGTCGAACGTCACCACCACCCTGCTGGCTCGGCGCGGCGACACCATCCTCAACGCCTCCATTCCGTCGCAGAGCACCGGTGACGGCACCTACCTGGCGGTCGTCCTGCACCGCGCGCCGCCGCCCGCGGTGGTCCCCGCCGGGGTGCTCGGCGCACTGCTGGGCACGGTCGTCGGTTGGGTGGTGTTCGGCTGGGCCAGCCGACGCACCGAGGGACGCCGTCGCGACGGCGGGGCGAAGTTCCTGTTCGGCACGACCGTGGTGCTGTGGTGGCTGCCGGTGCTGCTGGCCGCGCCGTCGCTGCTGCAACACCACCGCGGCGAGCCGCACCCGGCGTGGCACCCGTTCTGGGAGTGGCTGGGCCAACCGACGGCGTCGCTGCTGTTCCTGGTCGGCGCGGTGTGCGCGCTGCTGGCGTTGGGGCTGGCCGCCGCGCCCCGCCGGGACCGCCCCCCGGTGGCGCTGGTCGACTGACCCGCGCCACCGGCCCACCCACCCCCACTGGCGCCCTCCATTCAGGACAACGACTCGCTGACGGAGGGTTATGCGCCGGTCGCCGCCCCGGTACGGTCCGAGAGGACCACGGTCACGGCAGGCGGCGGGCCCGCGCTCCGCACCGGCCGGGCCACCCGGCACACGAGGGGAGCCAGGGTGCGGATCAGAGCGGGACTGTGTGTCGCGGCGATGCTCGCGGCGGGGCTGGTGACAGCCACACCGGCGGTCGCCGCGCCGGCCGAGCGCGCCACCGTGGTGCCGATCCAGGTCACGGGTGACCCGGCGAAGCGGTTCAACCTGGTGCTGCTCGGCGACGGCTACACCGAGGCCGACCTGCCGACCTTCCGGTCACACGTGGAGCGGCACCTCAACACGCTGTGGACGATCGAGCCGTTCAAGTCCTACCGCAGCTACTTCAACGTGTACGCCGTCGAGATCGTCTCCGCGGAGTCCGGGGTGGACTGCGACCCGGGCCTGTCCGCACCCCAGCGCGACACCGCGCTGGGCATGGGCTTCTGGGGCGGCTGCAACCCGGCGAGCGTGCAGCGGCTGCTGACGGTCGACGGCGCGGCGGCGAACGCGTACGCCGACCTGGCCACCGGGACCAACGCGGGCAACCGGCAGCTGATCGCGCTGGCCAACAGCGACACCTACGGTGGCGCGGGCGGCCGTAACGCCACCGCCTCGGGCGGCAACGCGCTCTCCGCGCTGATCAGCCCCCACGAACTCGGGCACTCCCTCGGGGAGCTTCAGGACGAGTACGACTACTACGGCCGTGGGGTGCCCGGCGACACGTACGACGGGCCGGAGCCCGACTCCGTGCACCACACGGTGCTGACCGAGCAGCAGATGCGCGACACCCGGACCAAGTGGTGGCGCTGGCTGGGCGAGGCGAGCGAGTCCGGTGGCACGATCGGCCGCTACGAGGGTGGGCTGTACCTCCAGCGCGGCGTGTGGCGGCCCAGCCGGCACTCGATGATGAAGTCGCTGGGCTTCTACTTCGACCAGGTCGCCCGGGAGCAGATGACCGAGCGGATAGCCGCCCGGGTCGCCATCGTTCAGGGCGGCACGGCCACCGACCAGCCGGTCGGCGCGGACCGGGTGCTCTGGGTGGACACCCTGCACCCGGTGAGCCACGAGCTCTCCGTCACCTGGGCGGTCGACGGCAGGGCGCTCGCGCGTACCGGCAACGCCCGTCACCTGGATCTGCGGGCGCTGCGGCTCGCGCCCGGTCGGCACACGGTCACCGCCACGGTGACCGACCCGACGCCGTTCGTCCGCGACCCGGCGGTGCGCAGCTCGCCCGCGCTGACCCAGACCCGCGCCTGGACCGTGGACACCGGGGTGCGCACCCCGCCGGTGACCCAGCCGCTCGCGATCACCGGGTCCACGGCCACCGACCGGCCGGTCGGCGCGCGTGACGTGGTGTATGTGCAGACCACCCAGCCCACCAACCGCGTGCCGCAGGTGCGCTGGTCGCTCGACGGCCGGCCGCTGGCCGACGTCGGCAACGACCGGGCCCTGGACCTGGGCGCCCTTCGCCTGTCGCGCGGCGCCCACCGGCTGACCGCCCGGGTCAGCGGCCGGGCGACCCGGGAGACGGTGAGCCGCACCTGGACGGTCGACGCGACGCGCCCCGACGTCGAGCACTCCCTGTCGGAGCCGCTGCTCACCCTGACCCGGCCCGGCCGGCCCACCGAGTACGTGTACAACGGCCCGTTCACCATGGGCCTGACCGGCACCGACGACGGCGCCGGGCAGGTCACCTCGGAGTTCCGGCTCGACGGCGACGGCTGGCACAACTACTACGGCTGGCCCACCGACGCCCGGTCGCCCTTCCTGTTCACCGCGACCGGCACGGACGTGGACGGCCTGGTCTACGGCAACCTCGGCTCGGGCGGCCTGTCGGTGTCCCCGTTCGCCGAACGCTCCCCCGGCTACGGGCGGCACACCATCGAGTACCGGGGCATCGACGCGGTCGGCAACATCGGTGCGGCCCGCGGCTTCGTGGCCACGCTGATCCCGCCGCCGCCGGCCTGCACGCGGGTGATCTCCGGCCGGTACGCCGGTCCGCTGGTGGTCGCCGCCGGTGCCACCTGCCTGCGCGACGCGACCGTGTCCGGAGCGGTGACCGTCCGGCCCGGCGCCACCCTGGTCGCCCAGCGGTCCTCGATCGCCGGGAACCTGGTGTCGACCGGCGCCACGGCCGTGGAGTTGTTGAACACCGGCGTACGAGGCGCGGTGACGCTGACCGGCACCACCGACCACGTCACCGTGGTGGGTGCACGGGTCACGGGTCCGCTGGTGCTGATCGGCACCGCCGGCGCGGCGGCGCCGATCCTCGCCGGCGGCGAGGTGGGCTCGCTGGTCTGTTCCGGACGCGGCCCGGCTCCGGTGGACCTCGGCGTGGCCACCACGGTCCGCGGGACCACCTCGGGTCGGTGCGGGTCGAGGCCGGCCGCCTGACGCCGCGAGCAGGCACCGCGACCGGTCAGGGCCGTCAGGCGTGACCGCGCCGGTGGCGGGTAGGCAGCGGCCCGGCGGCACGTCGACACCCGCCGGGCAGGAGGCTGCGATGAGCACGTTCCGGGACGAGCAGAGTGATCCGGTTACCGAGGCGGACGCCCTTGAGCAACGGCAGGAAGCGGTCGACATGGGGCCGCCGGACCGGATGTCGGGTGACGTGGACCCGGAGGCGTCCGAGGCCGACCTGGCTGAGCAGGGTTCCCTGCCGGCGGGCACGCTGGAGGACGCGTCGTCGCTTCCGGACGACGCCAATCCGGCGGACGCCCTCGAGCAGCGCCAGGAGATCCCCACCCGCGACGAGGGCCGCCGGACCTGACCGCGCCCGGCCGGCGTTCAGTCCAGTTGCCGCAGCCTGCGGTTCCACCAGCCCGGCCGACGGCGGGCGATGTCGCGGAGCCGCCAGTGCTCGGCGTGCTGCGTGACGATGAGCAGCGGCACCAGACCGAGCGCGAGCAGCGGCAGGTAGCGCGGCGCCGAACGGTTCTCCCGCAGCAGCGCGCCCAGCGCCGCGGCGCCCGACACGTACAGGATCGGGTTGTAGTACCGCATCAGTTCCGGCCCCAGCCCCTCGCACTCCCGCAGCCACGGCAGGCCCAGCCCGGTGCGCCGGCGCGGCCAGCCGCGCAGGTGGGCGATCACCGCGGCCAGGCCGATGCCGTTGGCGACGGCGAAAGTCGCATCGCTGGACGCCGGTCGGGTGCCGGCCGCCCGCCACAGCGTCCCGGTGCCCAGCGCCCACAGCCCGGCGGCGGGCGCCGGGCCCACGAGCGAGGCCACCGGCATGCCGACGCCGGCGCCCAGCTCGAAGAAGACGTGCGCCGCGAGGCCCGCCGTCGCGATCCTGGTCAGCGGCCGGCCGGTCACCCGATCCGGTCGCACCCGGCTCCCGGCCGTCCATCCGATCCGGTACGACCCCACGGCAGGACCCTTCCGCAGTACGGCACCTCGGCTCGTCGCCGGTCACGCGCGCCCGACCAGCCCGATCGCGGTACCCGCTCCGACCCGGCCTACACGCCGCGGTTGGCGCCCGCCGGCCGGGTCAGCCGCCGACGACCTGCCAGAGCAGGAAGGCGTTGAGCGCGACGACCAGGACGGCCACCAGGGACGCGGCGGCGGTGGTGAGCGGGTGGTTGACCAGGTTGCCCATCAGGTCGCGGCGGCGGGTGAAGGCGACCACCGGGATCAGCGCGAACGGGATGCCGAAGCTGAGGATGACCTGGGACAGCACCAGGGCCTGGGTCGGGTCGAGGCCGATGGCGAGCACGGCCAGCGCGGGCAGCAGCGTGACCAGGCGGCGCAGCAGCAGCGGTACGCGCCGGCGCAGGAAGCCCTGCATGATCACCTCGCCGGCGTAGGTGCCGACGCTGGTGGACGCGAGCCCGGAGACCAGCAGGGCGATGGCGAAGCCGAACGCCGCGGCGGTGCCGATGGTCTGGCCGAGGCCGGCGTGCACCCCCTCCAGGCTGTCCGCGCCCACCGGGCCGCCGCCGCGGAAGCTGGCCGCGGCGATGAGCAGCATGGCCAGGTTGACCGCGCCGGCCGCCGTCAGCGCGAGCAGCACGTCGGCACGCTGACCGCGAAAGAGCGTCCTGCGTTCGGTGTCGTCGGTGGCGGGGATGCGGTCGCGGGTCAGCGCGGAGTGCACGTAGATGACGTGCGGCATGACGGTGGCCCCGAGGATGCCGGCGGCCAGCAGCACGCTGTCGGTGCCCTGGAGCCGGGGCACCAGGCCGGCCACGGCGGAGCCCGGGTCGGAGCCGGCGGCGAGCAGGTTCGCCGCGAAGGCCAGCACGATGACGCCGAGCCCCACCGCGATGGCGACCTCGAAGGCGCGGAATCCACGCGAGCGCAGGGCGAGCACGGCGAACGCGGCGGCGCCGATGATGATCCCGCCGGGCAGCAGGGGAATGCCGAAGAGCAGGTACAGGGCGACCGCGCCGCCGATCACCTCGGCCAGGTCGGTGGCCATGGCGACCAGCTCTGCCTGCACCCACATGACCCGGTTCACCGGCCGTGGCAGGCGTTCCCGGCACAGCTCGGGCAGGCTGCGCCCGGTGGCCAGGCCCAGCTTGGCGGTCAGCGTCTGGACCAGCATGGCCATCAGGTTGGCTACCACCACGACCCAGACCAGCAGGTAGCCGTAGCGGGCGCCGGCGGCGGAGTTGGTGGCGAAGTTGCCGGGGTCGACGTAGGCGACGGCGGCCACGAACGCCGGGCCGAGCAGGATGAGCCGTCCGCGTACGCGGCCCCGGGCGCGGGCTACCTGCAGCGGTGTCGCCCTCGGCGTCGTCAGTTCGTTGGTGGCCACCGAACACCTCCCTCTCCACACGGATCGCGTGCCCGTTCCCTTCCCGGACGGCTGACCCGCCCGGGCCAACGTGTGGCCCGGGCGTGCCAGCCGACCCTCGACTCGCCGCGCCGTCCTTGACAGCGGCGAATCCCCCCGGGAAGCTGTCTATTAGTCCTACTGTCGTAGGACAACAGGGAGGATCGTCTCGAGTGATCGAGTTTGTGCTGGACAGCCGGTCGAAGGTGAACACCTACATGCAGCTCGTGCAGCAGGTGAAACAGGCGCTGCGGGTCGGCCTGCTGGTGCCGGGCGACCAGTTGCCGAAGGTCCGGGACGTCGCGCAGTCGCTGGCGATCAACCCGAACACGGTGCTGAAGGCGTACCGGGAGTTGGAGATCGAAGGTCTGGTCGGCGGCCGACCCGGGGTGGGCACGTTCGTCCAGCGCACCCTGGCCGGCGCGTCCCTGCCCAACCAGGCCGAGCTGCGCGAAGACCTCGTCGCGTGGCTGCACCGGGCGCAGTCCGCCGGCCTCACGGTCGAGGACGTCGTCGCCCTGGTGGAGACCACGCTGCGAGCCACCCTCGCCGACGACGCCCCTCAGAAGGAACTCGCGTGAGCGGAACGAGAGGACAGAGGATGGACATGGTCTTGGAGGCCGACCGGCTGGGCAAGCGGTACGGCAGCACCTGGGCGCTGCGGGACTGCTCGCTGCACCTGCCGGCCGGCCGCATCGCCGCACTGGTCGGGCCGAACGGGGCGGGCAAGAGCACGCTGCTGCACCTGGCGGTCGGGCTGCTCAAGCCCGACGCGGGCACGGTACGGGTGTTCGGCAGATCGCCGTACGGAGACACGGAGGGCCTGGCGGACATCGGGTTCGTCGCCCAGGACACCCCGCTGTACCGGGACTTCACCGCCGCCGAGCTGGTCATCGCCGGCGGCAAGCTGAACCGCCGGTGGGACGCGCCGCTGGCCCGTACCCGGCTGGCGCAACTCGGCATACCGCCGGACCGGCCGGTCGGGAAACTCTCCGGCGGGCAACGCGCCCAGGTGGCGCTCGCCCTGGCGCTGGCCAAACAGCCCCGGCTGCTGCTGCTCGACGAGCCGGTCGCCAGCCTCGACCCCCTCGCCCGGCGGGAGTTCCTCCAGTCGCTGATGGGCAGCGTGGCGGACTCCGGCACCACCGTCCTGCTCTCGTCGCACCTGCTGGCCGACCTGGAACGGGTCTGCGACTACCTGATCGTGCTCAACGCCGCCCAGGTGCAGCTCGCCGGCACGGTCGACGAGCTGGTGGCCGGGCACCGGCAGCTGATCGGCCCCCGGCACGACGGCGGTCCGATCGGGGGCGTCGCCGCCGTCGTCCGGGCCAGCCACACCGACCGACAGTCCACCCTGCTCGTCCGCACCGACGGCCCGGTCACCGATCCGGCCTGGACGGTACGGGACGTCGGCCTGGAGGACGTCGTCCTGGCCCACCTGGCCGGCGGCGACGCGCAGACCAGTCACAGCGAGTGGGGGGTCCCGGCATGATCTGGCTGACCTGGCGGCAACACCGAAAGCAGGCGTTCTTCACTCTACTCGGGTTCGCGGCGCTCGCCGCCCTGATGGTGCCGATCGGCCTGTCGATGCGGCACAGCTTCGCCGACCTCGGGCTGGCGGACTGCGCACGCCAGCTCGCCGACACCAACGTGGCGGCGGCGACCCGGGACACCTGCGACGCGGGATTCCGCCGATTCACCAACCGGTACGGCAGCCTGAACCTGGTGGCCGTGCTGTTGATCACCCTGCCGGTGCTGGTCGGCCTGTTCTGGGGCGCACCGCTGGTCGCCCGCGAGGTGGAGCACGGGACGCACCGGTTCGTCTGGACCCAGGGCGTCGGCCGCACCCGCTGGGCGCTGGTGAAGTTCGGGCTGGTCGGTGCCGGCGTGGTGGTCCTCGCGGTCGGCTACGGGCTGGGCATCTCGTGGTGGGTCGACCCGTTGACCCAGGCCGCGCACGAGGGTCGGCTCGGCATGATCGTCTTCGACCTCCAGGGCATCGTCCCGATCGGGTACACCCTCTTCGCCGTGGCGCTGGGCATCTTCGCCGGCACGGTATGGAAGCGGATGCTGCCCGCCATGGCCATCACGTTGGCCGGCTTCATCGGCGTACGGGCGGCGGTGGAGGTCCTGGCCCGACCGCACTACCAGCCCGCCCGCACCCAGACCTTCCCGATCGAGGGGGACGGGCCTCCGGAGATCAGCCGTGGGGACTGGATCCTCACCCAGGGCGTCCGGAACCCCGACGGGACGATGATCGCGGAGGACACCCGGATCCAGTGCCCGTCCGGCGGAAAGGGGCCGGACGGTCGGGCTTGCGGGGCCGAGCTTGGCATCGAGCCGGGCGCGTACAACTGGCAGCTCTACCAGCCGGCGGACCGGTTCTGGCTGTTCCAGGGCATCGAGACCGGCATCTTCGTCGCCCTGGCGCTGCTCCTGCTCTACCTCGCCGTGCGCCGGGTCCGGCGGATCGCCTAGCCCGCGACGGGTGATCGCCGGGGCCACGGGGCCTGGCGATCACCCGTCAGCGCAGGCCCTCGGCGGTCAGTTTCAGCCAGGCCGCGAGGTCGTGCAGCTCGTCGTGCACGGCCCGGGTCACCTCGGGAGTGAAGGGCACGTCCTCGTGGATGGCGTGCACCGTGAGCGTGCCGCGCCGGCGGTCCGCCGTGGCGTCGACCTTCCCGACCAGCCGGTCACCGTGCAGGATCGGCAACGCGAAGTAGCCCCACCGTCGGCTGGCCTTCGGCTTGTACATCTCCAGCACGTACTCGTACTCGAACAGCTCCGCGAGGCGGACCCGGTCGTGCACCAGCCGGTCGAACGGCGACAGCACCGCCGTACGCCCGGTGAAGGGTTGCCCGAGCGCCGCCGGGTCGACCCGCCAGACCCCCGGCACGCCCTCGACGACCGCCGGCTCACCGGCGGCGCCGACATCCGCCGGCTCGCCGGGGACGACCAATGCCCTCCCCCGGGCGATGCCCAGCGCCCGCAGCCGCCGCTCGTTGCGCATCCGGTGCGCCTCCTCCAACGGGACGACGGGTGTGCCGGCCGGGTAGACCTGCTCCGCCACGTCCCACAGTCGTTGCCGGCCCCGCCGGCCGGCGATCGCGACCTCGCCACGCAGGACCAGGAACTCCAGCATCTGGGTGACGTTGCGGTTGTTGGTCCACCCGGACGACGGCCAGGGCACCACGCAGGTGTCCGGGATGTCGCGTGAGAGCAGCGGCCCGGCGCGGCCGAGCAGATCCAGCACGGCGCGGCGGAACGGGTCGTTGGCGCGCAGCCACTCGCGCTGCCTCTCGTGAGCGGGCCAGGCCGCCATGGCGGCGAGGTAGAGCCCCAGGTCGTCCATCGGCCGCACCATCGCCTGATGCTCGAAGAGCGTCCGGTCGCGCTCCAGGGCCCGCTGCAACTCGGCAGGCTCGTACGACGAGCCGAGCCGGCTCCAGGCGACCAGGTCCGCGCTCGGCGCGACGGCGGCCGTCGGATCGATCTGCAACAGCGTCAGCTGACGCACCACGGTCAGCAGGTCGGTCGGCCGAGGGGCGGCGAGCAGTTGCGCCCGCACGGCGATCCGCCGCGCCTGCGCCCGATCGAGCTGGTGCACCGCCACGTCACCGAGCCTAACGGCGCCCCCCGACGGTGGGCCGACCGGCGAAGTCGGATTCCGGCCCGTCGCCAACGCGACTGAACGTGCCCGTCCGATCACGATCAGTGCTCCGATGTGGACCGCAGGGCCCGCGTCCCGCGGGCCGCAGGGATGGGAGCGCAAGCGTGAAGTCCAGAATCCTTCGTCGGGTCGCCGCGTCGGCCGTGGCGCTCGCCTGCGCCATGCTGGGCGCGGTGGCCCTGCCGGCCGCGCCGGCGATCGCCAGCCCGATCCGCAACGCGACCGCCTGGTCGGTGCTGCTGTGCAAGTTCAGCGACAAGCCGGCCGAGCCGAAAGCACCGTCGTTCTTCGCCAACTTCCTCACCGCCGCCGGGACCGGCACGGGTGGCGTGGCGGACTACCTGGCCGACCAGTCCGGCGGGCGGGTCTCGCTGGCCGGCTCGGTGGTTCGGGGCTGGTACACGATGCCGTACACGTTGGCGCAGTTCCAGTCGATCGACCGGTGGACCCGGATCCAGCGCTGCGTGGACGCCGCGGCGGCCGCCGGCTACGCGGTGCCCGCCGGCAACCGGATCGCGGTCATGCTCAACGACTGGGTGGATTCCGGGGCGGCCGGCGGCCGGGTGCTGCTCGACCCGGGCGCCTGGAACGTCGGCTTCGCCGCGCACGAGATGTTGCACGGCTACAACCTGGGCCACTCGTTCTCCAACGACACCACCTACCAGAACGCGCCGTGGTCCCAGCCCGGCGAGTACGACGACCCGTGGGACGAGATGAGCGCGATGCACATCTACGCCTTCGGCACCGCGAACTACGGCACCAGCGCCGTCGGGCTCAACGGGCCGCACCGCGACGAGCTGGGCTGGCTGCCGAAGAACCGGGTGTTCACCATGGCCGCCGACGGGGTGGGTTCGCGTACCCTCACCCTGGCGCCGCTGGAGGTGCCCGCGGCGGGCGGACCGCAGCTGGTCCGGATCCCGTTCGACCCGGGCGACCTGTTCCACTACTACACCGTCGAGTTCCGCCGGAAGACCGGCTGGAGCGCCGGCATCCCCGGCGACACGGTGCTGCTGCACGAGGTCCGCAACGGCACTCCCACCCTGCTGCGCACCGGGCCCGGCGGCGGGCCGGCCCAGTCGCTCAACGCCAACGGTGTGCAGATCGGCGTGAACTGGGTGTCCGGCAACGCCGCGTCGGTGACCGTGACCACCGACGTGGTCAACCGTTGCCTCCAGGGGTACGTCTGGCGCGAGGCCCGCCCCGGCGACCTGGTCTGCGTCACCGGCGCCACCCGCAGCCAGGTGTGGGCGGACAACGCCGCCGCGCCGAGCCGCTGGGTGAACGGTCCGTACGGTCCGCACACCTGCGTCGGCGGCTACGTGTGGCGCGAGGCGTACGCCGGGGACGACGTCTGCGTCACCGGCGCCCAGCGCACCCAGGCCGCCGCGGACAACGCCGCCGCCGCGTCCCGCCGCAACCCCGCCCGGCTGGTGTCCGGCCCGAACACCTGCGTCAGCGGGTACGTCTGGCGCGACGCCGACCAGTCCGACTACGTCTGCGTGACCGGCACGACCCGCTCCCAGGTGCTCGCGGACAACGCGGTCGCCGCGAGCCGCTGGGTCAACGGCCCGTACGGTCCGCACACCTGCGTCGCCGGCTACGTGTGGCGCGAGGCGTTCCTCGGCGACGACGTCTGCGTCACCGGCGCCCAGCGCAGTCAGGCCGCAGCGGACAACGCCGCCGGCCCCGGCCGGGTGCTGCGGCCCGGAGGCTGACCGCCGGCGTCCCGATCGGGCGGGCCCGTCTCGCCCGATCGGGTGCCCGGCGCCGCAGGTGCGGTCAGGTCGGGTCGTCGGCGCCCAGCTGGCCCGCCACGCCGACGTTCAGCGGGTCGGCCAGCAACTTGTCGAAGGCCAGTTCGGCGGCGCCGATCAGGACGGCGTCACGGCCGAGCGCCGCCGCCTCCAGCCGCAGGTGCTCGCGGGAGACGGGCAGCGGCATGGCGTCCAGGCGGCGGCGAACCGTGTCCGCGCCGGCGGTGAAGATGTCGCGCAGCGAGCCGCCGAACACCACGGCGTCCGGGTTGACCACGTTGACCAGGTTGGCCACCCCGAAGCCGAGCCAGTCGGCGACCTGCTCGACCGCTTCGCGGGCGGTCCGGTCGCCGTCCGCCGCGGCGCGCAGCACCTCGGCCACCGCCGCACGGTCGCCGGGGTCCCGACCGGCGTGCCGCAGCAGCGCTGCCTCACCGATCTCGGTCTCCCAGCAGCCGCGCGAGCCGCAGCCGCAGGGCAGCCCGTTCGGGTTGACCACCATGTGACCGACCTTGCCGCTGTGGCCCCGGTGCCCGATGACCAGCCGGCCACCGAGGATGATGCCGGCACTGATGCCGAGGTCGCCGTGCAGGTAGATGAGGTCGTCGATACCCGCCGCCACGCCGCGGATGTGCTCGGCCAGGCCGGCGATGTCGGCCAGGTCGCCGGCCACGAAACCCGGGCCGGCGGTGAACTCGGCTTCGAGCGCGAGGCCGAGGCTCTCGTCGACGCCGGCGATCCGGATGCTGCCGTCGGCCGCGCAGGTGGTGTCGGTGACCGCGACCGCGCCGCCCACGAGCAGCGCGTCGGTCGCCACGGTGCGTTCCATGTCGCGGACGAGGTCGGCCAGCGGCGCGACGGCGTCGACCGCCGACATGCCGCTGGGGCGGGCGACCTCACGCAGATCGAGGATGCGTCCACCGAGGCCGACCCGGGCGGCGCGCAGTCGGTCCGCGTCGATGCTCAGCGCGTGCGCGTAGACACGGTCGGAGCGGGGGCTGACGACCAGCGAGGGGCGGCCGGCGCGGCGGGCGGTGGTCGGCGCCTCCTCAGTGACCAGGCCGCTGGCGACCAGGTCGGCCGCGAGAGCGCCGATGGTGCTGCGGTTGAGGCCGAGCCGGCTGGTCAACTCGGCCCGGGACGTCGGCCCGTGCAGGTGGACGTAGCGCAGGACGGCGCCGAGGTTCTGCCGCCGGATCTCCTCCTGGCTGGCGCCGGGGAGCGAGGGCAGTGGGGATTCGGGATTACGGCCGACGCCGGATGGCCTGGCCCGGACTGGTGACGCCACGGTCAGACCTCCTTCCGGATCGGTGCCGGCTGGTGCGGGGGTGCCAGGACGACGATGGGTCCCGGAAGAGGAGATCCGGGACCCATCGGCGTTGCTGCCTACCGTGTGGTGCTTACTTGGTGAGCGGCGCGAGCTTCGGGTCGTTGGCGTACGCCTCAGCCGCGTTCGCCTTGGTGACGGCGACCGGCGGGAGCAGGTACGTGTCGACGACCTTGCTGCCGTTGTTGTAGGACTTGGTGTCGTTCACCTGCGGCTTGTCGCCGGCCTGGAGAGCCTTGACCATGTTGATGGTCTCCTTCACCAGGTTGCGGGTGTCCTTGTTGATCGTCATGTACTGCTCACCCTTGACAATCGACTTGACCGACTCGACCTCGGAGTCCTGACCGGTGACGACCGGGGTCGGCTTGCCGGCACCCTTGACCGAGGTCAGGATGGCGCGGGCCAGCGTGTCGTTCGGGGAGAGGACGCCGTCCAGCTCCTTGCTGCCGTAGGTCGAGGTCAGCAGCTGGTCCATGCGGGCCTGCGCACCCTCGGCCTTCCAGCCCTGGATGGCGGTCTGCTTGACGTCCTTCTGACCCGAGGCGACGACGACGTTGCCCTTGTCGATCTCCGGCTTGAGCACGCTCATCGCGCCGTTGAAGAAGACACCGGCGTTGTTGTCGTCCGGCGAGCCGGAGAACAGCTCGATGTTGTACGGGCCGTTCGGCTTCTTGGCCTTCATGCCGTCCAGCAGGGCCTGGCCCTGGAGCTGGCCGACCTTGAAGTTGTCGAACGCGACGTAGTAGTCGAGGTCCGGCGTGTTGGTGATGAGCCGGTCGTACGCGATGACCTTCGCGCCGGCCGCGTGGGCCGCCGCGACCTGGGTCGCCAGCTGCGCGGCGTCGGTCGCGCCGATGACGATGACCTTGGCGCCCTTGGTGGTCATGGCGGTGATCTGGGCCTGCTGGTCGGCGACCGTGGTCGACGCGCCGGCGTACTGCACGTCAGCCTGGAAACCGGCCTCCTTGAGGCCGTTGGTGAACAGGTCACCGGCGAGGACCCAGTTCTCCGAGGTCTTGGCCGGGAGGGCCACGCCGATCAGGGAGTTGGCCGGGAAGCCCTTGGCGGCCTCGCCGCCGGAGCCGCTGTCGCCGTCGCGGCCGGAACCGCAGCCGGCGAGAGCCAGCATGGCGGCGGCGCTGATGGCAACCACCGACGTGCCGAAGAATTTACGCATGGGAGGACTTGCCTTTCTGATAATTGAGACGGGTGGAGAAGTCGGTGGCCGTCAGCCGGACACCGCAGCCTTGGCGGGCTCGCGCTCCGCGTCCGGCGGTGAGGGGGGCGAGGCGGAGTCGTCGCGGCGGAACGGCCGCATCAGGCTCCCGATGATCGAGAACCGCCCCTGGCTCTTGTTGTAGACGTCGATCGCGACTGCCAGCAGCAGGACCAGGCCCTTGATGATCTGAACCTTGTCGGTGCCCACGCCCTGCAGCTGGAGGCCGTTGTTGAGCACGGCCATGACGAGACCACCGACGATCGAGCCGCTGATGGTACCGATGCCGCCGGCGACGGCCGCGCCGCCGATGAAGACCGCGGCGATGGCGTCCAGCTCCCAGCCGTTACCGTCCTGCGGGCCGGAAGCCTGCGAACGGGCCACGAAGATCATGCCGGCCAGCGCGGCCAGGACGGACATGTTCATCATGACGAAGAAGTTGACCCGCTTGAGCTTCACGCCGGACAGCTCGGCCGCCCGGGAGTTGCCGCCCACCGCGTAGATGTGCCGGCCGCCGGCCGTGTTGCGGGTGTAGAAGGAGTACGCGATGACCAGCGCCACCAGGATGATGCCCGAGATCGGGAAGCTGGTGCCCACGCGACCGCTGGCGAAGCGCAGCGCCGCGAAGGCGATGACCCCGACCATGACGGCCATCCGCAGGATCGAGATCCACATCGGCGCGGGGTCGGCGTCCATCGCGCGGCGGGTCTTGCGCAGCTGGAGTTCCCGCCACACGATGGCCACCGCAGCGGCCAGGCCGAGCAGCAGCGTGGCGTTGTTGTAGCCGGTGTTCGGGCCGAACTCGGGCAGGAAGCCCGAGCCGATCTCGCGGAACCCCTCCGGCACCGGAATGCTCTGCGCGTTGCCGATGAACTGGTTGCCACCGCGGAAGAGCAGCATGCCGGCCAGGGTGACGATGAACGCCGGCACCCCGATGTACGCCACCCAGAAGCCCTGCCAGGCGCCGATCACCGCGCCGATGGCGAGGCCGAACACGATGGCAGCGGGCCAGGGCAGATTCCACTCGGTCATCGACTTGGCGACCAGGATGCCGGTGAATGCCGCGACCGAGCCGACCGAGAGGTCGATGTGCCCGGCGACGATCACCATGAGCATGCCGATGGCCAGGATCAGGATGTACGAGTTCTGCTGGAACAGCGCGATCAGGTTGTCCGACCGCAGCGTCAGCCCGTTGGTCCAGATCTGGAAGATCAAGACGATCGCCACCAGGGTGAAGATCATCCCGAACTGGCGGGCGTTGGAGGTCGTGCCTCCAAACAGGTTCTTCTGAAGGTCCTTGATACGGCTCATCGGGTGGCCAACTTCTTCGTCGAGGTCATCTGCTTCATGAGGGTCTCCGGGTCCGCGTCCGCCCGAGCGATCTCGCCCGTGATGGCGCCTTCGAACACGGTGTAGATGCGGTCGCAGAGCCCGATCAGCTCAGGCAGCTCCGAGGAGATGACGACGACGCCCTTCCCCTGGTCGGCGAGCCGCTGGATGATTCCGTAGATCTCGTACTTGGCGCCCACGTCGATGCCGCGCGTCGGCTCGTCGAGGATCAGCAGGTCCGGGTCGGTGAACATCCACTTCGCCAGGACGACCTTCTGCTGGTTGCCGCCGGAGAGCTTCGAGACGCCCTCGTCGACCGTCGGGGCCTTGGTCCGCAACTCCTTGCGGTACGCCTCGGCCGCCTGGTACTCCTCGACCTCGCTCAGGACGCCGTGGTGCGAGATCTTGGACAGCTTGGCGGCCACCGTCGACGACTTGATGTCGTCGAGCAGGTTGAGGCCGAGCGCCTTACGGTCCTCGCTGACGTACGCGAGCCCGTTGTCGATCGCGTCCGCGACCGACTTCAGCACGATCTCCTTGCCGTCCTTGATGATCGTGCCGGACTCGTACACCCCGTAGGAGCGACCGAAGACGCTCATCGCCAGCTCGGTGCGGCCGGCGCCCATCAGGCCGGCGAAGCCGACGATCTCGCCGCGGCGCACCACGAAGCTCTCGTTCTTGCAGACCTGGCGGTCGGCGGAGATCGGGTGCCGGACGTTCCAGTTGCGAACCTCGAAGAAGACCTCGCCGATCTTCGGCGTGTGGTCCGGGAACCGGCTGCTCAGCTCGCGGCCGACCATGCCCCGCACGATCCGGTCCTCGTCGACGCCGTCCGCCTTGACGTTCAGCGTCTCCACGGTCCGGCCGTCCCGGAGGATGGTGATCTGGTCCGCGATCGCCTCGATCTCGTTCAGCTTGTGCGAGATCATGATCGACGTGATGCCGCGCGAGCGGAAGCCGCGCAGCAGGTCGAGCAGGTGCCGCGAGTCGGCCTCGTTCAGGGCGGCCGTCGGCTCGTCCAGGATGAGCAGCTTCACGTCCTTGGCGAACGCCTTGGCGATCTCCACGAGCTGCTGCTTGCCGACACCGATGTCCTTGATCAGGGTGTCCGGGTCTTCCTGGAGACCGACCCGGGCCATCAGGTCCAGCGCCATCCGGTTCGCGGCAGTCCAGTCGATCGCGCCCCGCTTGCGCGGCTCGTTGCCGAGGAAGATGTTCTCGGTGATCGACATGCCGGGGATGAGCGCGAGCTCCTGGTGGATGATCACGATACCGGCGCTCTCGCTGGCGCGGATGTCGGAGAACCGGGTCTCCGCGCCCTGGTAGATGATCTGACCGTCGTACGTGCCATACGGGTAGACCCCGCTGAGGACCTTCATCAGCGTGGACTTGCCCGCGCCGTTCTCGCCGCAGATGGCATGGATCTCGCCGGCGCGAACCACCAGGTTGACGTCGGAGAGGGCCTTGACTCCGGGGAACTCCTTGGTGATGGAACGCATCTCAAGGAGGATGGGCACGTCGCTCATCGCTCGTACCACCTCGCCAACGTCATCGGTTGCCTCCGGAAGGTTGAACCTTCACTTGGTTTTGTTGTTGACGGCAACGTATTGCGGTGGAAGGGTCATCCGCAAGGCGAGGGACTGTTGAAAATGTAACAATCCGGCAATATCGACGTCGCGCAGTGTTCACGAGTCACAGCAGCCGCCGCCGACCCACCCGCAACCCCACCGCCGCGCGCCAGACATCGTCCGACCAGCGACCTGGCCATGATCGAACTCGACCACTGCCCTCAGCGCCCCCAGCAGGCACGATCCGACTCCGAGGGCTCGCGGGGCACCCCAACGGGGCGCTCGCCGCATCGAACGATCTTGACCGAACCGCCTCTCCGACGCCCCGCCCAGCAGCGCTGCGGCGGATCCGGGACAGCGATGTGATCAACGCCTCTGGCGGACACCACGATCGACCCCGGCGGGCCGGTAGGCGACAGTTCCGGGGGTCCCGGACGTACCTCCGTGTCCGTTAGAATCCGGACCGTGACCGCCCGGCCCGATGCGCACGATGGATCACGCGAATCCCGAACGCCGTACGTCGCCGGCCTCCTGGCCCTGGCGGTGCTGACGGTCGTCATCTTCGCCGGCGCGGGTCGGCTGCCGTCGGCCGCACAGACCGTCCTCGGCTTCAGCGTCATCTTCTTCGTCGGCGCCCTGGTGTGGCTGAGGTCCGCCGTGCGCAGGCGTGACGGAGCCGAGCCGGCACAGGCGGCTGCGGCCACCCTCAACGCCTACGGCGTGGCGCTGATCATCGCCCTGGTCGCCTACTACCCTCTGCGTGGCCAGGAGTGGGCCGGGCTGGTCGGGCTGCTGCCCGCGGCAGTCTGCGTGACGAACGCCTGGCGGATGACCCGCGACTGATCTCGCTCAGTCGGGCAACGTGATCGGGTTGATGATGTCGGCCACCAGCGTCAGCAGGGTGAACCCCGCGAAGATCAGGATCACCGCGTACGTCAGCGGCATGAGCTTGAGGTAGTCGACCCGACCCGGGTCCGGCCGCCCCAGCCGGGCGTAGAGCAGCGACCGGGCCCGCTCGAACCACGCGATCGCGATGTGCCCGCCGTCCACCGGCAGCAGCGGCAGCAGGTTGAACACCCCGATGAAGAAGTTCAAGGCGGCCAGCAGCAGCAGGAACGTGGGCCACTCCCCCCGATCGGACAGCTCACCGCCGATCCGGCTGGCACCCACCACGCTGATCGGTGTCTCCGGGTCCCGTTCCCCGCCGGTCACGGCCGCCCAGAGCGCGGGGATCTTCTCCGGCACCCGCTGCAACGAGTGCAGGGTGTTGGAGAACATCAGGCCGGTCTGGTCGGCCGCCCGACCCACCGCCGCGACCGGGCCGGCGGTGCTGGTCGGGACGATCGGGGTGATCCCGAGGACACCCACCTCCTCCAGGTCGGCCGGTGTGATGTCCTCGATGGTCCGGGTCGGATCGCGGACCACGTCGAGCCGGACCCGTTCGGCCAGCGGCAGGGTGACCACCGCCATCCGGGACTGCCCGTCCCGGACGAAGGCCACCTCGACCTGCCGGCCGCCGGCCGCCCGGACCGCCGCCGACATGGTGTCCCAGCCGTGCAACGGCCGGCCGTCGATCGCGGTGATCACGTCCCCGCGCCGCAGCCCGAGTTGAGCCGCCGCGCTGGGCGGGTCCGCCCCGGGCCGGCACTCCCGCTCCCGCTTCGTGGCCGGATCGACGCTCCACGTCGCCTGCACACACGGCGCGATGGACCCGACCCGGACCGGCTCGGACTGCAACTTCGCGGCGTCCTGCAGGGGAACGAACGCGAAGAGCCCCCAGAGGATCAGCGCGCCGAGAGCGAAGTGCGTCATCGAACCGGCGGACATCACGATGGTGCGTTTCCACACCGGATACCGCCACATCGCCCGCGCGTCGTCCGCCGGGTCGACATCGTCGTCCTGCTGGGTCATGCCGACGATCTTGACGAAGGCGCCGGCCGGGATGGCCTTGACGCCGTACTCCGTCTCCCGCCGCCGGAACGACCACAGCGTCGGGCCGAAGCCGATGAAGAACCGGGTCACCTTCATGCCGAACATCCGGGCGGTGCCCATGTGCCCCGCCTCGTGCAGGGCGACGGAGATCAGGATGCCGATGGCGAAGAGCACCACGCCCAGCACGTACGTCATGTCCCGGTGCCCGCTTCCTGTCGCTCCGCGCTGTCGCGCCGGCCCGGGCGTCGGTCAGGGCCGGCGGGCCGGTGCGGATGGCTCTGCGGCCATCCTAGGGACTCGTCGGCGTGGATGTGGTCCGTCGACGCGACGCGCGCCGAGCTGGCCCCGGGGGGCACCGCTACCCTCGGGCCCATGGGAGATCCGTTCCGGGTACGCATCACCGTTCGTGGCTACGAGCTGGACACCCAGGGCCACCTGAACCAGGCCGTCTACCTCCAGTACGGCGAGCACGCCCGGTGGGAGTGCCTGCGCGCGGCCGGCATCCCGCAGGACCGGCTACTCGCCGCCGGCGTGGGCCCGGTCGCCATGGAGGTGACCGTGAAGTACCTGCGGGAGTTGCGCGGCGGCGACGAGGTGGACGTCTCCTGCCAGTTCCGCTGGGGCGAGGGCCGGGCCTTCCACATCGACCAGGACTACACCCTCCCGGATGGGACCCCGGTGGCGCGCCTGACCGGAGTGGGCGGGCTGCTGGACCTGTCCGCCCGGCGCCTGGTGCCCGACCCGCGTGGACGGTTCCGGGAGCTGGCCACCGACCCGGCGCCACTCAACCTCTGACGGCCGGCCGGCGTGGGCCGGCGCTCACGGGTGCAGCACCGCCTTGATGACCCCGTTCTCCCGGCGGTCGAAGCTGCGGTACAGCTCGGGCGCGTCGGCGCGGCTGCCGTGGTGCGTGACGATCACGCTGGGCCGGGCCCTTCCGGAGACGACGAGGTCGCGCAGCAGCACGGTGTAGCGGCGGTCGTGGGTACGGCCGAACCGGACCGAGACGCCCTTGCTGAACAGCGTTCCCCACGGTGCGGCCAGCTCCTCGCTGGCACTCGCGCCTGGGCGCGGTTGCAGGTCCTTCTCCGGGAACACGCCGGCGACCGCGATCACTCCGGTGGGGTTGACCAGCCGGGCCGCGTCCGCGATGACCTGGTCCGGGCGCTCCTGGTCGGGGCGCTCGCGGTCCCGGGCCTGGAACCCGACCGCGTCCACGACCTTGTCGATCCCGCCCAGCATCTCCTCGCCCAGCGGCAGCCCCGCCCGGGCCCTCTCCGCGCGGATCTGCTCCACCGGGTCGCCCCGGCGAAAGTCGACCGGCACCGCGCCGATCTCCCCCGCCTTGTCGAGCCGGGCGTCGACGCCGTCCACGCAGTACACGACCCGGGCTCCGCGGATCAGCGCCGAGTAGGCGCTGAGCAGGCCGATGGTGCCGGCGCCGAACACGGCCACCGTGTCGCCGGACTCCACCTCGGCGAGGGTCGCGGCGGCGTGCCACCCGGTGACGAACGCGTCGGCGAGCAGCACGAAGTCGTCCTCGTGTCCGTCACCCGGCTCCCCGGGCACGGGTACGCAGTTCGCGTCGGCCCACGGCACGCGCAGCAGGTCGGCCTGGGCGCCCCGGTAGGGGCCCATCCCGGCGTAGCCGTACGCGGCTCCCGGCCCCTCGGCGCGGACGCGCAGGCAGGCCGCCGACAGCCCCCGGGCGCACATCACACAGGTTCCGCAGAACAGGTGCGTGGGGATCACGACGCGGGTGCCGGGGCGGATCCACTGCACGGCGCTGCCCACCTGCTCGACCACGCCCAGCGGTTCGTGGCCGAACACCAGGCCGGGTTCGGCTCCGGTGCGCCCGTCGTACATGTGCAGATCCGTGCCGCACATGGCGGTGGAGGTGATGCGCACGAGCGCGTCGGTCCGGGCCTCCAGCCTCGCGTCCGGCACCTCCCGCACCGCCACGGTACGGACGTCCGCGTAGACGACGGCCCTCATCCCGACTCCCCCTCCGGCGGCGGACGACCGTTCTTCCCGCAGCCGCGGCGTTCATGCGACGAGGCAGGTGGCACGAGCACCGCGCCGGGGTCGTCGGCGTGCCGACGTCCCCGGCGCGGAAGGCCGGTGCGGGGCGGCGCTACTCGGGTACGCCGCCGTTCTGCTGCTGCCGGAACTGGTCGACCGGCAGGCCACCGCGACCCCAGTTCTCGGTCTCGACCTCGTCGATCACCACGAAGGTCGACGTCAACGGCTTGTTCAGGACGTCGCGCAGCAGCTCGCTCACACCCTTGATGAGGGCGGCCTTCTCCTCGGCGGTCGCCGCGGACGTGCCCGGCGTGCTGCCCTCGCGAGTGATCTGGATGGTGACGATCGGCATTGTCTGCTCCTCTTGCGGGATGGGGTCGGGCGTTCAGTGACCGGCGTTCTGGCCGCCGTCGACGTGCAGGATCTCGCCGGTGACGAAGGGCGCGGACTCGAGGTAGACGACGGCGTCGACCACGTCGCTGGTCTCGCCCATCCGGCCGACCGGGTGCAGGCCGGCGAGCGTCTGGTGCGTCTCGACCGGGTGCATCGGGGTCTTGATGATGCCGGGCGCGACGGCGTTGACCCGGACTCCGCGAGCCGCGTACTCGATGGCCAGGGACTTGGTGGCGGAGCTGAGGCCACCCTTGGTCAGCGAGGCGAGCGCGGACGGGACGTGCGAGCTGGGCTGGTCGACGAAGCTGGTCGTGATGGTGACGACGTGCCCGGCGCCGGTGGCCAGCAGGTGCGGCAGGACACGCCGGGTGAGGTGGAAGAACCCGGCGAGGTTGACCCCGGTGACCAGGTCGAACTCCTCGTCGGTGTAGTCGGTGAACGGCTTGGCGACGAAGACGCCGGCGTTGTTCACCAGGGTGTCGATACGCCCGAAACGGTCCAGGGCGGCACGCACCACCCGCTCTGCCGTGTCCGGGTCGGCGATGTCGCCGCGAACGGTGACGACCTCCGGGTCGTCGGCGGGGCCGATCGAGCGCGAGGTCGCAACGACGCCGTATCCGAGTTTGCGGTAGGCCTCTACGAGGTCGGCGCCGATGCCCTGTGACGCACCGGTGATCACGACGACCTTCTGCCCCTGGCTGGTCTTCATGCGAACCACTTCCTGAACTGGTTGGAGGAGGCCGGACCGGTTCGGCTCGGCGGAGATGACCACTAGACGACTGGTCGACTAAAAACTAGCCGACCGGTCGGGTATCGTCAAAGCATGGGACGGACCAGTGACGCGCGAAACAAGATCCTCGACGCGGCCGCGGTGCTGATCGAGCAGCGCGGCTACTCCGCCCTGGGCGTGGCGGAGATCTGCGCGACGGCGGGCGTGCCCAAGGGCAGCTTCTACTACTTCTTCGAGTCCAAGCAGGCTCTCGCCCGCACCGTCATCGACGAGCACTGGGCGAACCAGCGCCGCCAGTGGGAGCAGCTGCTCGGCAGCGGGCGCGACCCGCTGCGACGGCTACGGGACCTGTTCGAGGCCACCGAGGAGGTCCAGCGCACCGGCCAGCAGAAGGCCGGCGTGGTCGCCGGCTGTCTGTTCGGCAACCTCGCCCTCGAACTCAGCAACCAGGCCGAGGAGATCCGCCGCCGACTCCAGGAGATCTTCGAGGCCCAGATCGACCTCATCGAGCAGGTGATCGTCGAGGCGAAGGCGACCGGACTCGCCGGCCCGTCGGTCGACACCCGGGAGGCGGCCCGGTCCATTGTGGCCCAGATCGAGGGTCGGGTCCTGCTCGCGAAGCTGCTCAACGACCCGACCCAGCTGGAGACGCTGTGGCGCAACTGCCTGGACCTCCTCCAGGTGCCGGCGGGAGCGCGAACCACGACCGGCTGAGTGGTCTCCGACGGTGGCGCGGGCACGCGGACGTAGCATCGGCGATGCACGATATTGAGGCGGCCCACTCCCGACCGGATCGAGCACACCCCACATGACGACAGAGCAGACGACGTCTCCCCCGCGCACTGGCGTCGGCATCCGGGCCAACGGCCTGGGCCAGAGCGTCCGGAAGGGACGCCGGATCCTCGACGACATCTCGTTGGCCATTCACCCGGGCGAGGTGGTCGCCGTCATCGGCGCCAGCGGCGCCGGCAAGACCACCCTGCTGGAGACGCTCGCCGGGATACGGCGACCGGCGGCCGGCACCGTGTCGTACGACGGCGCCACCGGTACGGACGCGCTCGGCTACGTCCCGCAGGACGACATCATCCACCGCGAGCTGCCCCTGGAACGCACGCTGCGGTACGCGGCCCGGCTGCGCCTGCCCCCGGGGAGCGGCCCGGTCGAGGTGGCCGAGCGGGTCGCCGAGGTGCTCGCCGGGCTGCGGCTGACCGAACGGGGCGACGTTCCGGTGGGCCGGCTCAGCGGCGGTGAGCGCAAGCGCGCCAGCATCGCCGTCGAGCTGCTCACCCGGCCGGGTGTGTTCTTCCTGGACGAGCCCACCTCCGGGTTGGATCCGGCGATCGCCGTGGACCTGCTCCGGGTGCTGCGCACGCTCGCCGACGCCGGGACCACGGTGGTGCTCACCACCCACCAGATCACCGACGTGGAGCACTGCGACCGCGTCGTGGTGCTGACCCGCCACGGCCGGTTGGCGTTCGCCGGCACGCCGGCTGACGCCCGGGAGTTCTTCGGCCTACGGTCCCTCGCCGAGGTACACCTGCGGCTCGACGAGGAGACGGACCCGGCAGCGCTGCCCAACCGCTTCGCCGCGCACCGCGACGCCGACCCGCCGCCGGGCCGTACGGTCGAGCCGGCTGCCACGGGACACCGGCGGGTCGGCCGCCTGCGCCAGTTGGGCGTCCTCGCCGCCCGCAACGCGGAGATCGTCGCCCGTAACCGGCTCACCCTGGCGATCCTGCTCGGCTCGCCGCTGATGGTGCTCGGCATGTTCGCGCTGCTGTTCCGGCCCGGGGCGTTCGACCCGGCACGACCGAGCCCGACCGTGACCGTGATGATCCTGTTCTGGATCGCGTTCGGGGGCTTCTTCTTCGGGCTGACCTACGGCCTGCTCCAGATCTGCACCGAGCTGCCGATCCTGCGCCGGGAGCGGTTCGCGGGTGTCCGGCTTGCGCCGTACCTGGCGGCGAAGGTGGCGGTGCTGCTTCCGCTGCTGGCCCTGGTGGACCTCGCCCTGCTCGGGGTGCTGCGCGGCATCGATCGGCTGCCGCCGGTCGACGGCGCCGGCTTCGCCGCCCTGTACGCGACGCTGCTGCTCTCCTCCGCGGCCGCGCTCACCCTCGGCCTGCTGTGCTCCGCGGCCGTCTCCGACGCCGCCCAGGCGACACTCATGCTGCCGATGCTCTGCTTCCCGCAGGTGCTGTTCGTCGGCGCGATCCTGCCGGTGCCGGCCATGGCGACCGGCGGCCAGTGGCTCAGCTACGCGATGTCGAACCGGTGGGCTTTCGAGGGGCTGGGGCACACGGCCGGGGTGGAGCGGCTCTGGCGGGACGGCGCGTCCCCGCTCGGTCCGCCGCTGCTGGCGACGTACGGCGACAGCTTCTCCCGGCCGGTGTGGGTGAACTGGCTGGTGCTCGGCGGTTTCGTGCTGCTCTTCCTCGGCGCGACCTGGGTGGTGCTGGTCCGGCGGGAGTCCCGCCGTGCCTCCTGAGTCGGCACCCCGCGCCGCCGCCGGCCCGTCGGCGGCGGCTCTGCCCGGGTACGCCGGCACCGCCCGGATCGACGAGCTGCGCGCCACCGAGTACCGGCACCTCGACCGGCTCGGCCACGTCTACCTGGACTACGCCGGCGCCGGGGTGGCCGCACAGGCCCAGGTGCGAGCCCACCACGACCGGCTGCTGGCCGGTCTCTACAGCAACCCGCACTCGGAGAACCCGACCTCGGAAGCGGCCGGTTCCCTGGTGGAGTCGGCCCGGCGCGCGGTGCTGGACTTCTTCCGGGCGGATCCGGCGGAGTACGCCGTCGTCTTCACCCCGAACGCCAGCGGCGCATGCCGGCTGGTCGGCGAGGCGTACGACTTCGCCCGGGCCGCACCGTTCGTGCTGACCTGGGACAACCACAACTCGGTCAACGGCATCCGCGAGTACGCCCGGGCCGCCGACGCGCCGACGCGCTACGTGCCGCTGGCCGGTCCGGAGCTGCGGGTCGCCGAGACGGACCTGGTCGACGTGCTGGACGCCAACCGTGGCGGACGGTGGGGCCGTTCCGGCGGTCGGGGCCTGTTCGCGTACCCGGCGCAGAGCAACTTCTCCGGCGTGCAGCACCCGCTGAGCTGGGTGGAGCTCGCCCATCGGCACGGGTACGACGTGCTGCTCGACGCCGCCGCGTACGCCCCGACGAACCGGTTGGATCTCGGCGTCGTCCAGCCCGAGTTCGTGTGCCTGAGCTGGTACAAGCTCTTCGGCTACCCCACCGGCGTCGGCGCGCTGCTGGCCCGCCGCGACGCGCTGGCCCGGCTGCGCCGGCCGTGGTTCGCCGGCGGCACCATCCGGGCGGTCAGCGTGCAGGGCGACTGGCACCGGTCGATGGACGACGAGTCGGCGTTCGAGGACGGCACACTCAACTTCCTGAGCATCCCGGACGTGGAGTTCGGGCTGCGCTGGCTCGACGCGATCGGCGTGGACCTCGTGCACACCCGGGTCGGTCTGCTGACCGGGTGGCTCCTGGACCGGCTGACCGCGTTGCGGCACCATACCGGCCGGCCACTGGTCCAGGTGTACGGCCCGGCGTCGGGCGAGGGCCGGGGCGGCACGGTGACGTTCAACCTTCGCCACCCGGACGGCTCCCTGGTCGACGAGCGGCTCGTCGCGCGGGAGGCCGCGGCCGCCGGCTTTTCCCTGCGTACCGGCTGTTTCTGCAACCCGGGGGCGGGTGAGGGCGCGTTCGGGATCAGCCGGGGCTCCCTGCGCCGACGGCTGCTCGCGCGGGTCGACACCATCGACCAGTACCTCGGGGCACTGCGACTGCCGACCGGTGGCGCGGTGCGCGTGTCGTTCGGTCTGGCGTCGAACGCGACCGACGCGGAACGCTTCCTGGCCTTCGTCGAGGCGACCTATCTGGACCGTGTGGCCAGCAGCGCGTCACCGTTGCCACCCCGGCTGCGCTGCTGAGCACGATCGTGTGTGCCGCCCGCCGGTGCGCTAGCTGATCTGCGCCACCCGGGCGGGGCGGCGCTTCGTCTCCTCCATGAAGGGGAACCGGGCGGTGAGCTCGGCGAGCGTCAGCCCGGCGCGCCAGGCGGCGGCCAGCTGGGCGACCTGGACGAGATCCATGGCGTCGCCTCGCGCCTGAACCTCGTCCGAGACCCGAAGGTCGATCATGAAGTATCGGGCCTGGGAGCCCAGCCCGACGCAGACCACGCCCTGGCCGGAGTGCAGCTCGGCGCAGGTGAACCGGGCGCGCCCCTGCTCGGGAGCGGTGACCCGGCCGAGGTCGAGGTCGTAACGGGCAGCGATCTCGATCAGCGCGGGGGCCAGACCACCACGCTCGACCAGGTCCGGGTAGAGGCGCACACCCAGCGCCGTCGACACGTCGCTCATGACTGACTCCCACTTCCTCGTGACAGAGACCAGCAGCGCGCAGGTTACGGGGATGTTTCCGGCGAGCCTCGTCATCCTGTCCCCCATGGACGCCCTACGGCAATAGGAAGGATTGATTCGGCCCCGATCGGAGGAATGTGCGGTCCAACCCGCATGCCACCCGCCGGCATCAGGTGGTAACGGACTGTCGTCGCATTGGCAACACTCTTGACAAAAAGAGCACCATATCGACATGCTTCGCTATAGAGAGCGCTCTCTTAGGCCCTCCGGTGCACAGCCTCCGCCACCGACCCAGCTGAGGAGCCCCCCGTGTTCAAAGCCCTGTCTCTTATCCACATCT
>NZ_RCVI01000230.1:0-25461 GCF_003667455.1 Micromonospora sp. CV4
CGCCACCGCCGCCCGGTCGACCCGCGCCGGGCGCCACCCCGGTCGAGGTCCGGGCGTGGTGGGCGGGGCTGACCCCGGCGCAGCGCCGGTGGCTGGTGGGGCACGAGCCGACACTGGTCGGGCGGCTCGACGGTGTGCCGGTCGCCGCCCGGGACCAGGCCAACCGGTTGCTGCTCGGGGCCCGGCGGGAGGAGCTGGTCGCCGAGCGGCGGCGGCTGCTGTCCCGCGTGCCACCCGGGCCGGTCGACGCGCTGCGGCTGCGCCGGGTCGATGGGCGCCTGGCCGGTCTGGACGCGCTCGCCGACCGGCTGGCCGGGCCGCAGGCCCCACGGGCCTACCTGCTGCGGCTGGACACGGCCGGCGAGGGGCGGGTGGTGGTCTCGCTCGGCGACCCGGATCACGCCGACCGGGTGATGACCTACGTGCCGGGGATGACCGCCGGCCTCGACGACGCGCCGGGCGAACTCGGCCGGGTGGCGCGCGTGCTGGGCCGGTGCGCCGCCCTCGACCCGGGCGAGCAGACCGCCGCGGTGCTCTGGCTGGACTACGACGCACCGGACTTCCTGCACGAGGCGGCCACGGCCGGCCAGGCCCGCGACGCCGGCCCGGCGTTGCACCGCTTCCAGGAGGGGCTGCGGGCCAGCCACGAGGGGCCGGCGGCCCGGCAGACCGTGCTCGGGCACAGCTACGGGTCGCTGGTCGTCGGCATGGCCGCCCGGGACCACGGGCTGGCTGCCGACGCGCTGGTCTTCGTCGGCTCACCGGGGGTCGGCGTCGCGCAGGCCGCCGAGTTGGGCGTGCCGCCCGGGCAGGTCTGGGCGAGCAGCGCACCGGACGACGTGATCCGGCTGACCCGTCCCCCGGCCGACCTGGCCCGGCAGATGCTGCTCGGCACGTCACCGCTGGCCGCTACGCTCAGCCTGGTCGGGCAGGGCGAGCACGAGCTGTGGTTCGGGCGGGACCCGGCCGGGGCGGGCTTCGGCGGGCGCACCTTTCCCAGCGGGCGGCACGGTCACGTGGGCTACTGGGATCCGGCCAACCCGGCGCTGGACGGCATGGCCCGCATCGTCCTGGGTCGCTGATCGGTCGGACGGACCCGGTCCGACACGACGAGGGCCTTGGCCGCCGCGCGGCACGACAAGGGCCCGGCTCGCGTGGCACGACGAGGGCCCGGCTCGCGTGGCACGACGAGGGCCCGGCCCGCGCGGCACGACGAGGGCCCGGCCCGCGCGGCACGACGAGGGCCCCGGCCGCCGCGCGGCACGACGAGGGCCCCGGCCGTCGCGTGGTGCGACGTCCGGGGCCCGGGTCGGTGGTCGGGCTCGGTTACTCGACGGTGACGGACTTGGCCAGGTTGCGCGGCTGGTCCACGTCGTGCCCTCGGGCGGCGGCGATCTCGGCGGCGAGCACCTGCAACGGCACCGTGGTGACCAGCGGGGCCAGCAGCGTGGGCGTACGCGGCACGTAGATCAGGTGGTCGGCGTACCGGACGACGGCCTCGTCGCCCTCCTCCGCGATCACGATGGTCCGCGCGCCGCGCGCCCGTACCTCCTGGATGTTGGAGACGACCTTGTCGTGCAGCATGCCCCGGCCGACCGGCGAGGGCACCACGCAGATCACCGGGGTGCCCTTGTCGATCAGGGCGATCGGGCCGTGCTTCAGCTCGCCGGCGGCGAAGCCCTCGGCGTGCATGTACGCCAGCTCCTTGAGCTTGAGCGCGCCCTCCAGGGCCACCGGGTAGCCGACGTGCCGGCCGATGAACAGCACGGTGGGCTCGGACTTCAGATCCCGGGCCAGCTCGCGCACGGGGTCGATCCGGTCGAGCAGCTCACGCAGCTTGCCCGGGATCTCCTGCAACTGCGCGACCACCGCGCCCACCTCGTCGGCGAACTTGATCCCGCGCACCTGGGCGAGGTGCAGGCCGATCAGGTAGCAGGCGACGACCTGGGTGAGGAACGCCTTGGTGGACGCAACGGCGATCTCCGGCCCGCCGTGGGTGTAGAGCACCGCGTCGGACTCGCGGGGGATGGTCGAGCCGTTGGTGTTGCAGATCGCCAGCACCCGGGCCTTCTGGTCCTTGGCGTGGCGCAGGGCCATCAGGGTGTCCATCGTCTCGCCGGACTGCGAGATCACCACGATCAGCGTGGACCGGTCGAGCACCGGGTCGCGGTAGCGGAACTCGCTGGCCAGCTCCACCTCGCAGGGGATCCGGGTCCAGTGCTCGATGGCGTACTTGGCGACCATGCCGGCGTGGTACGCCGTGCCGCAGGCCACGATGAAGATCTTGTCGACGTCGCGCAGGTCCTGATCGCTGAGGCGGACCTCGTCGAGGGCGATCTCACCGGTCTCGGTGAGCCGGCCGAGCAGCGTGTCGGCGATGGCCTGCGGCTGCTCCTCGATCTCCTTGAGCATGAACCAGTCGTAGCCGCCCTTCTCGGCGGCCGAGGAGTCCCAGTCGATGTGGAAGTCCTTGCCCGTGGCGGGCTGGCCGTCGAAGTCGGTGATCTCGATGCTGTCGCCGGTGATCAGGACGATCTGGTCCTGGCCCAGCTCCACCGCTTCGCGGGTGTGCTCGATGAACGCGGCCACGTCGCTGGCCAGGTAGTTTTCCCCGTCGCCCCGGCCGACCACCAGCGGCGAGTTGCGCCGGGCGCCGACGACCGCTCCGGGCACCGCGGCGTCCACCGCGAGGAGCGTGAAAGCGCCCTCCAGTCGCTGGCAGACCACCCGCATGCCGGCGGCGAGCAGTTGCGGGCCGTCCGGCTGGCCGGCGGCGCGCAGGTCGGCCAGCGCGGCCGAGAGCAGGTGGGCGGCGCACTCGGTGTCGGTGTCGCTGGTGAACTGGACGCCGTCGGCCTCCAGCTCGGCGCGGAGCTTGGCGAAGTTCTCGATGATGCCGTTGTGGATCACCGCGACCCGGCCGTCGGGGGCGAGGTGCGGGTGGGCGTTGCGGTCGGTCGGGCCGCCGTGGGTGGCCCAGCGGGTGTGCCCGATGCCGGTGGTGCCGTCGGCGATGCCGATGGGGCTGGCCGCGCAGGAGGTGGGATCGTCGGCGGCCCGCTCGGAGAGCACCTTCTCCAGGTTGGCCAGCTTGCCGGCCTTCTTCTCGATCAGCAGCTGGTCGTCGCAGACGATCGCGACCCCCGCCGAGTCGTAGCCGCGGTATTCCAGCCGCCGCAGCCCGTCGAGCACGATGCCGAGTGCGGGGCGCGCGCCCGCGTATCCCACGATTCCACACATGGCCCGCAGCCTAACCCAGTTTCGCTCACGATGGTTGCTCGAAAGTCGGCTAAACAATCACTGAATCTGAGCGATCGGGGGCTGGGGGGTAACAACGGGACGAGCCACCCCGGCCGGTCGGGCCGCGGTTGAGGGCGACAGGGTTGCCACGGGTCCCCAGGTACGAAAGTCTCTCGGCGGGTGCGGCGGTCCTCTCCACGACCCGTTCGCCCCATACCCACTCCCGCCCGGAGCAGCCATGTCCGACGCGCCTCCACCCGAACCGTCCCCGACGCCGCCCTCGGACCCGACACCCACGCCGTCGAACCCGCCACCCACGCCGTCGGACCCGCCATCCACGCCGTCGAACCCGACACCTACGCCCTCGGATCCGACACCCACGCCGTCGGACCCGGCCGCCGCGGGAAGCCCGCCGGCACCCGACCCGCCGTCCGACTGGGCCCCTCCGGCGTCGTACCCGGCGCGCGACCCGCTCGCCCCCGGCCAGCCGTGGGCGCCACCGCCCCCGTGGACGGCCGGACCGCCATCCGCGCCCTGGACGCCCGGACCCGGACCACAGTCCGCGCCGTGGACGCCCGGACCCGGACCGCAGTCCGCGCCCTGGACGCCCGGACCGCCGGAGACGTCGTGGACGCCCGGCCCGTCGTCCGCGCCCTGGACGCCGGGACCGCCGGACACGTCGTGGACGCCCACCTCGGCGGCGCCCTGGCCACCGTCTCCGACGACCGGCCCCGACCCCTCTCCCGCCGGCCAGCCGCCGTCCGGTCAGCCACCGTCCGGTCAGCCACCATCCGGTCAGCCACTATCCGGCCAGCCACCGTCCGGGTGGCCGCCACCCGGATACCCGCCGCCCTACCTCCACCCCGGGCATCCGCGGGTCGCCGGTCGCCCGCCCAGGGGCAACGCCCGGATCGGGATCGTCGTCGCGGTCGTCGCGGTGCTCACCCTCGCCCTCTGCGGCTGCGTCTGCGTGGCCGGCCCGCTGCTCGGCCGGTTGGCCCCGGATCCGATCGCCGAGAACCCGTACGATTCGGACCCCGACGACGACCGCTGGTCCCTACCGACCGCCGAGCCCCCCTCCACCGAACCGACCACCACGCCGACCACCACCGCGCCGACGCCCACGCCCGACAAGAAGCCGATCACCCGCCCCACCTCCGGGCCGGCGCCGGTGACGGTGGCCTACGAGGTGACCGGATCGGGCCGGGCGGACATCTCGTACTACGACGCCGAGAGCGATCTCATCCACGTCGACGCCGCGGAGCTGCCCTGGCGCACCACCATCCGGACCAACGGCCGGAGCCGGGTGATGGTGGAGGCCACCTGGCCCGACATCGAATATCACGGGCCTCTCGACTGCACGGTCACGGTCACCGGCGCCGGCAGGCTGGTCGTCGACAAGACCCGCGGATACTGGCGGACCACCTGCACGGCGGGGTGAGGCCTCGCCTTGATCGACACGGGGTCAGCGATAACGCGGTATCCGAAGGCCGTTGACACCCCGATATCGCCGACCTCGCGTCGATCATGTCGGAACGGCTTGGTGAGGCTGGGGTTCGGCCCACGGGTGCCCGTAGGCTGGCGCAGGTGACGACGAGCACCGATGTCGACCCGCTGGTGGCCCGGATGCGGCCGTTCGGCACGACGATCTTCGCCGAGATGTCCGCCCTCGCCGTACGGACCGGGGCGGTCAACCTCGGCCAGGGCTTCCCGGACACCGACGGCCCACCGGAGATGCTGGCCGCCGCGGCCGAGGCGTTGCGCGGCGGGCAGAACCAGTACCCGCCCGGTCCGGGGATCCCCGCCCTGCGTGCGGCGGTCGCGGCCCACCAGCGGCGGTTCCACGACCTGGCGTACGACCCGGACAGCGAGATCGTGATCACCGCAGGCGCCACCGAGGCGGTCGCGGCCAGCATCCTCGCCCTCTGTGAGCCGGGCGACGAGGTGGTCTGCTTCGAGCCGTACTACGACTCGTACGCCGCCTCGATCGCACTCGCCGGCGCGGTCCGGCGGCCGGTCACGTTGCGTCCCGCCGCCGACGGCCGGTACGCCTTCGACCCGGCGGCGCTGCGCGCGGCGTTCGGCCCCCGCACCCGGTTGGTGCTGCTGAACTCGCCGCACAACCCCACCGGCAAGGTCTTCACCCCGGCCGAGCTGACGCTCATCGCCGAGTTGTGCCAGGAGCACGGCGCGTACGCGGTCACCGACGAGGTGTACGAGCACCTGGTCTTCACCGACGCGGCGAGCCCGCACGTGCCGCTGGCCGGCCTGCCCGGCATGCGGGAGCGGACGCTGCGCATCTCCTCGGCCGGCAAGACGTTCTCCTGCACGGGTTGGAAGGTCGGCTGGGTGAGCGGTCCGGCGACGCTGGTCTCGGCGGTGCTGCGGGTGAAGCAGTTCCTGACCTTCGTCAACGCCGCACCGCTGCAACCGGCGGTCGCGGTGGCGCTGGCGCTGCCGGATGACTACTTCACCGGCTTCCGCGACGGGCTTCAGCAGCGCCGTGACCAGCTCGTCGGTGGCCTCACCGACGCCGGGTTCGAGGTGCTGGCCCCGGAGGGCACGTACTTCGTCACCGCCGACGTCACCGCCCTCGGCGGCCGGGACGGCGTGGAGTTCTGCCGTTCGCTGCCGGAGCGGTGTGGCGTGGTGGCCGTGCCGACGCAGGTCTTCTACGACGATCAGGAGGCGGGCCGGCGGCTGGTCCGGTTCGCCTTCTGCAAGCGTCCGGAGGTGCTGACCGAGGCGGTCACCCGGCTGCGCGGGCTGCACGGGCGGCACTGACCGAGGCGGTCACCCGGCTGCGCGGGCTGCACGGGCGGCACTGACCGAGGCGGTCACCCGGCTGCCCGGGCAGCGCGGGCTGCACTGACCGTTGGGGTCAGCCGGCCGCGCGGGCCGGTCCGGCGTCGTCCGCCCGCGGGGGCGGCGCGGCGTCGGCGGCGGACGCCGAGATCTGCGACGGTGTGACCGCCAGGGTGGCGAGCAGCGCACCACTGTCGGCCAGCAGCACCGCCTCGGCATCATCGACGAAGGCGAGGTCGGCCTCGACGTGCCGGCTCGCTGCGGCGAGCAGCAGCCCGACCACCGGGTCAGCGGCCTTGCGGCGCAGCCCGTCGAGGTTGCGCAGCTCGCGGAGCAGGTGCCCGCGTTGGTTGCTCAGCACGGTGCGGACGGTCTGCGCGGAGCCCGATCGGGCGGCAGCGGTGACCTTGAGGAAGAAGTCGTCCCGGAAGCCGCCGCTGCGGGGGCTCGGCTCGTTGAGCCATCGGTCGAGTTCGGCCCGGCCATCGGGAGTGATCTGGTAGACCACCCGGTCGGGTTTGACCTGCTGGGCCTGCCGCTCGGCGACCACCAGGCTGTCCCGGGAGAGCCGGTCGAGGATCTGGTAGAGGTGGCCGATGTTGAGCGCCCCCCACTGTGGACCGGTGGTGGCCTCGAAGGCGCCTTTCAGCTCGTAGCCGTAGCTCGGGCCGCGCGCGAGCAGTGCCAGGACCGCGTGCTGGATCGCCACCGTCTCCTCCGATTCCACTGGTCGACCGGACCAGGTCTTGCATTGTGACAATGTAACGCGCAGAGTGTGAGGTGGCACACGGGGAGGCGCGACATGCTGGGGTTCATCTGGGGGCAGCTACGCGGCCGTGCCGGGCGGTCGGTGGCGCTGCTGGCAGGGGTGCTGGTGGCGACCACCGGCTTCGTCGTCCTGACCGGCGCCACCACCACCTCCCGCCTCGACGTCACCGGCGCGGTGGAGCGGAACACCCGAGCCGCCTACGACATCCTGGTCCGCCCCAAGGGGGCCCGCACGCCGCTTGAGGCCGAGCGCGGGCTGGTCCGCCCAAACTACCTCTCCGGCCTTTTCGGCGGCATCACCCCCGCGCAGTACGAGCAGGTGAAGGGGCTCGCCGGCATCGACGTCGCCGCGCCGATCGCCATGCTCGGCTATTCGACCTCGACGGTGCCGGTCCAATTCGATGTGACCAGCGCGGTCGACCCCTCGCTGGAGCAGCAGGTCATCCGGCTCAACCCCACCTTCACCGCCGAACGAGGGCTTTCCACCGCCCCCAGCAGCCCGCGCTACGTGTACGTGACCAAGCGCCCGCTGCTCTATCCCGAATGGGGCGGCGACGTGAACGCTTCCTTGCAGCCGTACTCGGACGGCAAGACGTACAAGCAGGACGACTATTGCGGGCAGGTCCCACGGGAGGTGCTCCCCGATGGACGGAGCGAACCGATCTGCGACCCGCGCCTGGCGGCAAGGTCCGGGAACGCGGGGCATTCGTCCGAACGGGAGGAGTGGAGCGTCGACACCGTCCGGCTCCTGCCCGACGGGCGCTTCGAGGCGAACCGGTGGTTCCCCGGCCGCGCCGAACGCGTCGTCACCGACCAACTGGTGGTCACCTACCGGGTGACGGTGCCGTTCCTGCTGGCGGCGGTCGATCCCGACGCGGAACAGCGCCTCGTCGGCCTGGACGACTCGGTGACCGAGGGCCGCTCGCTCCGGCTCGACGACACGGCCACCGAGACCTCTCCCGGGCCGCAGGTGACCCAGCGGTCGGTCCCGGTGTTGAGCACCAGCCGTCCCTACCTCGACGTCACCGTGCGGTCCACCCTCACCAGGCTGCCGCAGGCGCGGCCCGCGGGGCTGCCGATCGGCGAGCTGGAGCGGACGCTGGGCCGCGCCACCGGGCTCGGGGTCGGGACCGAGGAGTACGCGCTGGCCGACGGCTACCGCGACCTGCTCGCCAAGGGCATCTCCGAGACCGGTTGCTGCACGGGTGAGTTGCAGACGATCATTCAGGCGGGTGCGCCGGAGTACGAGCGGCTCCCCGACGGCACTCTTCGCGCTGTCGCGCGACCACCGTTCGATCACGCGCTCTACGGCGGCGAGAGCGCTCTCAACTTCCACTCCCGTCCGTGGCTCGCCGACGACAACGGCTTCCGTCCGGTGACCGCGCTTTCTCAGCCGCCGTCGGGCGTGCGCCTCCAGGCCCGGTTCTGGCGGACCGTCGGCATCTTCGACCCGGAGAAGCTGAGCGGGTTCAGTGACCTGTCCCGGGTGCCACTGGAGACCTACGAGCCGCCACGCACGGACGGCGCCGACGAAGGCAGCCGCCAGGCGCTGGGCGACCGGCCGCTGGAGCCGAGCGGCAATCCGGCCGGCTATCTCTCCGCGCCGCCGCTGCTGCTCACCAGCCTGAACGCAGTGCCGAAGTTGCTGGAGGGCGACGCCACCCCCACCCGGACAGCGCCGATCAGCGCGATCCGGGTCCGGGTCGCGGACGTCGCCGGCTACACCGACCGGTCCGCCGAGCGGGTCCGGCTCATCGCCGAGCGGATCGCCGACACGACCGGGCTGGACGTCGATCTCACCATCGGCTCGTCTCCCGCCCCGCAGACCGTGGAGCTGCCGGCGGGCTCGTTCGGCCGGCCCGAGCTGCGGCTCACCGAGCCGTGGTCCGCGCTCGGGGTCGCGTCGGTCATCACCAAGGCGGTCGACCGCAAGAGCCTCGTGCTGTTCGGGCTGGTGCTGGTGGTCTGCGGGCTGTTCCTCGGCAACGCCGTGTCCGCCGCCGTCCGGGACCGGCGCCGCGAGCTGGCCGTGCTCGCCTGCCTGGGCTGGCCAGCCCGTCGGATCGCGGCGCTGGTCCTCGGCGAGGTGGCCGCGCTGGGGCTGGCCGCCGGCCTGCTCGCCCTGGGGTTGGCGTTCCCCCTGGCCGCCGCGCTGGACATCGGGATCGGTTGGCGTCAGGCGGTGCTCGCCGTACCGGTGGCTCTCCTGCTGGCGCTGGTGGCCGGCCTGGTCCCGGCGCTGCGTGCCGCGGGCGCCCACCCGGCCGCCGCCCTGCGACCGCTGGTGGCCCCGGCCCGCTGGGTACGACGGCCCCGCGGCCTGTTCGGGCTGGCGCTGTCCAATGTGGTCCGCACGCCCGGGCGCACCCTGCTCGGGGCGGCCGCGCTGGCCATCGGGCTGGCGGCGCTCACCCTGGTCAGCGCCGCCGCCTACGCCTTCCGCGGCGCGATCGTCGGCAGCCTGCTCGGTGACACCATCTCGCTGAACGTCCGGGGTGCGGACACCCTGGCCGCGGTCGTCACCGTCCTGCTCGGCGCGGGCGCCGTCGCCGACGTGCTGTACCTGAACGTCCGGGACCGCGCCGCGGAGTTGTCCACCCTGCGCGCGGTCGGCTGGACGGACGCCGCGCTGGGCCGCCTGGTGGGTTACGAAGGACTCCTCATCGGTGCGCTCGGGGCGGTGGCCGGCGCCGGGCTCGGGCTCGCCGGGGCCGCCTGGTTGGTCGGTGGCCTGCCGAGCGCCCTGGTCCTGGTCGCCGCCGCGGTGGCGCTCGTCGGTGTTCTGGTCACCTGTCTGGCGGCGCTCGTGCCGGCCGCGTTGCTGCGCCGGCTCCCGACCGCACGGCTACTGGCAGAGGAGTGACGATGGAGGCAACGACGGGCAGCACGGTCCGGACCCTCGGGCTGACCCGGCAGTTCCGCACCGGAGCAGAGCGGCTGACCGCGGTCGACGACGTCTCGCTGGAGATCACGGCCGGGTCGGTGGTGGCACTGACCGGCCCCAGCGGCTCGGGCAAGTCGACCCTGCTGCACCTGATCGGCGCCATCGAACAGGCCGACAGCGGCACCATCATGGTCGACGACATGGAGATCACGGCGCTGCGCCGCACCGCGCTGGCCCGGTACCGGCAGCGGGTGGGGTTCGTCTTCCAGCGCTACCACCTGCTGCCCGCGTTGACCGTGCTGGACAACGTGATCGCCCCGGTGCTGCCGCAACGCGGCCGGGCCGACCACGCGACCCGGGCCCGCGAGCTGCTCGACGGGGTCGGCCTCGCCGGACGGGAGCGGGCGATGCCGGCGCAGCTCTCCGGTGGCGAGCAGCAGCGGGTCGCCATCGCTCGGGCGCTGATGGGCGCCCCCGGGCTGCTGCTGGCCGACGAGCCCACCGGCAACCTCGACTCGACCACCAGCGCCCAGATCCTCGACCTGCTGCTCGATTTGCGGGAGCGGCACGGCATGACGATCCTGCTCGCCACCCACGAACGGTCGATCGCGGCCCGCTGCGACCGGTTGGTCCGGCTCGGTGACGGCAGCATGGTCGAGGACCTCGACCTCACCGACGGCGAGGACCCCGCCGACACGTACGAGCGGGCCGCCCGACTGCGGTTGTGACGCCGCCGGGTAGCGGCCTCAGCCGACCGGGCTGGCGGTGCGGACCTGCTCCGCGATGCGCTCGGCGACCTCGCGGGCGGTCGCCTCGGTGGCCGCCTCGACCATCACCCGGACCAGCGGCTCGGTGCCCGACGGGCGCAGCAGCACCCGCCCGGTCTCGCCCAGCTCCGCCTCGGCCCGCTCGACCTCGGCGCGGACGGCCGGCGCGGCCGCGCCGACGGTGCGGTCACCCACCGGCACGTTGATCAGCACCTGGGGCAGCTTGGTGACGACCGAGGCCAGCTCGGCCAGGGACTGGCCGGTGGCCGCCATCCGGGCCATCAGGTGCAGGCCGGTGAGCACTCCGTCGCCGGTGGTGGCGTGCGCGGGCATGACGATGTGGCCGCTCTGCTCGCCGCCGAGCGCCAGCCCGGAGGCGCGCAGCTCCTCCAGCACGTACCGGTCGCCGACCTTCGTCTCGACCAGCCGGATGCCCTGGGCGGACATGGCCAGCCGCAGCCCGAGGTTGCTCATCACGGTGGCCACGAGAGTGTCCTGGGTGAGCGTGCCGGCGTCCCGCATGGCCAGCGCGAGGATCGCCATCAGCTGGTCGCCGTCGACCTCGTCACCGTCGGCGGTGACCGCCAGGCAGCGGTCGGCGTCGCCGTCGTGGGCGATACCCAGGTGGGCGCCGTGCTCGACCACGGCCGCCCGCAGCGCCTCGATGTGGTTGGAGCCGCAGTCGTCGTTGATGTTCAGGCCGTCCGGCTCGGCGTGGATCGCGATGACCTCGGCGCCGGCCTCCCGGTAGGCGACCGGAGCCACCTCGGCGGCGGCGCCGTTGGCGCAGTCGACCACGACCTTGATCCCGTCGAGCCGGTGCGGCACGGTGCCGACCAGGTGCTGGACGTAGTGGTCGGCGCCGTCGAGCAGGTCGTGCACCCGGCCCACGCCCGCGCCGATCGGTCGGTCCCAGGCGGTGGTGGCGTTCGCCTCGACCGCCGCCTCAATCTTCATCTCGATCTCGTCGGGCAGCTTGTGCCCCCCGGCGGCGAAGAGCTTGATCCCGTTGTCCGGCATCGGGTTGTGTGACGCGGAGAGCATCACACCGAGGTCGGCCTTGGCCTCCGCGGTGAGGTACGCCACCGCCGGGGTGGGCAGCACGCCGACCCGCACCACGTTGGCGCCGGCGCTGGTCAGACCCGCCACCACGGCGGCCTCCAGCATCTCGCCGCTGGCCCGGGTGTCCCGGCCGACCACGGCGAGCGGCGGATGACTGCGGTCCGTCTCGGCGAGAGTGTGCGCGGCGGCCACGGCGAGCGCGAGCGCCAACTCGGGGGTGAGATCCGCGTTCGCCCGCCCGCGTACGCCGTCCGTGCCGAACAACCGACCCATACCCGCCAACCTCCGATGAGCACCACTGATGAGGAGAAAGCGGAACGGCCGGCCCACCTCCCCGGTCGAGGGGAGGCGGACCGGCCGTCCGTCAGAAGTACAACGCGCTGGGAAAGATCAGCGCTTCGAGTACTGGGGAGCCTTACGGGCCTTCTTGAGGCCGTACTTCTTGCTCTCCTTGACCCGGGCGTCCCGGGTGAGGAAGCCGGCCTTCTTGAGGGCCGGGCGGTCGTCCGGCTCGTTGACGATCAGCGCGCGGGCGATGCCCAGCCGGAGCGCACCGGCCTGCCCGGTGGTGCCGCCGCCACGCAGGTTGGCGATGACGTCGAACTGCTCGAGCTTCTCGGCGGTGACCAGCGGGTCCTTGATGAGCTGCTGGTGCACCTTGCTCGGGAAGTAGGCCTCGAGGTCCTGGCCGTTGCAGGTGATCTTGCCGGTGCCCGGGACGATACGGACCCGGACGATGGCCTCCTTGCGGCGGCCCACGGTCTGGATCGGCCGGTCACCACGAGGCGCGCGGGCGACGGGCGCCGGCGCCTCGGTGGCCTCGGGGGCTTCCGGGGCAACCTCGGTCTCGGTGATGTCGGTCATGCTGCTTCCTTCGCCCGCGCTCACTGCGCGATCTGCTTGATCTCGAACGGCATCGGCTGCTGCGCGCCGTGCGGGTGCTCGGCACCGGCGTAGACCTTCAGCTTCTTGATCAGCTGACGGCCGAGCTTGTTGTGCGGGAGCATCCCCTTCACAGCCAGCTCGATGGCCCGCTCGGGGCGCTTGGTCAGCAGCTCCTCGTAGCCGATCTGCTTCAGACCACCCGGGTAACCGGAGTGGCGGTAAGCGACCTTGGTCTGGCGCTTGTTGCCGGTCAGCGCAACCTTGCCCGCGTTCACGATGACGACAAAGTCGCCCGTGTCGACGTGCGGCGCGAAAGTCGGCTTGTGCTTACCACGCAGCAACGTGGCGGCGTGGGTGGCCAGGCGGCCCAGCACGACATCAGAGGCGTCGATGACGTGCCACTGACGCTCGATCTCACCCGGCTTCGGGCTGTACGTACGCACAGGTCTACCTTGTCTCGTCGTCGGTCTGGGGTCGCGCGCCGAGGTGACCAGATCTTGCAGGCCGGACCAGCGCGCACGAACGACCAAGCGTACCTGATAGGGCACGCCTCTGGATGTCGTACAACAGCAGGCAACGATACCCGGCGCCCCGTCAGCAGGTCAAAACGGGGGTACGGCCGCGCGTGCCAGCACGGACCCATCATGGCACAGCTCACACGCCGGCCAGGCGGGCCGCCCCCCGCCGGCGGTAGACGACCCAGGTGATCGCGACGCAGAGCGCGTACCACCCGATGAACGCCAGATACGCGGCGTCGGCCGTGCCGGAGGTCAGGAACGACTGGCGGAACGCGACGTTGACCAGCACCCCGCCGAAAGCGCCCACCGCTCCCGCGACGCCGATCAGCGCGCCGGTCATCCGCCGGGCCCAGCTCGCGGCAGCCACCGGATCGCACCGCCCGTCGGACACCGCTTCCGCCGCCCGGGCCCGGAAGATCGCCGGGATCATCTTGTACGTGGAGCCGTTCCCGACGCCGGAGAAGACGAACAGGGCGAGGAAGCCCGCCAGGTAGAGCGTGAACGAGTGCTCCCGTGCCGCGTACAGGACCGTCCCCGCGCCGGCCGCCATCGCCACGAAGTTCCAGAACGTCACCCGGGCCCCGCCCAGCCGGTCGGCGAGGTGCCCGCCCAGCGGCCGGATCAGCGAGCCGACCAGTGGGCCGAGGAAGGTCAGCCAGGCGGCGTCGACCGGGGTGGGGAAGCGTTCGGCGAACTGGAGCTGGAGCACCTGGCCGAAGGCGAAGCCGAACCCGATGAACGACCCGAAGGTGCCGATGTACAGCACCGACATGATCCAGGTGTGCGGGTCGCGGGCCGCCGCGCGCAGCGCGCCGGGCTCGTTCCGGGCCCCGGGGACGGTGTCCAGCCAACGGGCCGCCGCCAGCGCCGCCAGCACGATCAGCGGCAGGTAGACCGCCGGCACCAACCGGGGGTACGCGGCCCCGGCGGTGGCCAGCACCGCCAGTCCGACCAGTTGCACCGCGGGTACGCCCAGGTTGCCGCCGCCCGCGTTGAGCCCGAGGGCCCGGCCCTTGAGCCGCTGCGGATAGAACAGGTTGATGTTCGCCATCGACGAGGCGAAGTTGCCGCCGCCGACCCCGGTCAGGCAGGCCAGCACCATCAGGGTCGGGTACGACACGCCCGGCTCCAGCAGCACCGTCATCGGCACGGTGGGCAGCAGCAGCAGCAGCGCGCTGACGATGGTCCACCGCCTGCCGCCGAAGCGGGCCACCGCGAGGGTGTACGGCAGCCTCAGCACCGCGCCCAGCGCGGCCGGCACGGCGGTGAGCACGAACTTGCCGGCCGGGTCGATGCCGTACTCGGGACCGAGGAAGAGCACGGTCACCGACCAGAGGCTCCACACCGAGAAGCCGACGTGCTCGGCGAAGATCGAGACCCAGAGGTTGCGCCGGGCGATCGGCGCGCCCGTCGTCCGCCAGAAGTCGGGGTCCTCGGGGCGCCAGTCGGCGAGCTCCCGCCGACGGCCGGCGGCGTCCGGCGGGGCGGTGGTGACTGCGGTGCTGGTGAGCGTGGGCACTGCGGCTCCTCCTCGTCGGTGTGACGAGGGGGAACGCTAGGAACACCGGATTACCGGGCGGTGCCCGGCGCGGGTCGACCCGGAAACGAGGGCCGCACCGCGGACCGGCGGCGGTGGTGAGGTCAGAGCTGCTGGAGGATGCGCAGCGCGCGACCGACCCGGAGCATGGTGTCGGTGTCGGCGACGTCCACGCAATCGGTGAACCACTTCTTCATCGGCGAGGAGAGCCGGTCGGGCATCACCACGTAGCGGCCCATCGACACGGCGAGCGGCGAGTCCCGCAGCAGCGACTCCTCCACGACCTCGACCACGATCACGATGGGCACGTCGGTGGAGTTGTAGACGTCCGAGCTGATCACGAGTCCGAGGCGTTCCCGGGCGCCCTCGATGCGCCAGACCTCACCCCTACGCAGCACGCGGCCGGCCGCGGAAGAGCAGGTCGTCGACCATGCCCACCTCGCGGGCATCGGCGAGGGCGGCGGATTCGAGGTCGAGGCCGGCGCGGCTCACGGCGGCCGCGTGCGCGGTGAAGACCTCGCGCAGCGCCTTCTCCCGGGCGGCCTGGTCCATCCACGCGGAGAGCGACAGCCCCTCGCGCTTGGCGAACCGTCGGGCCTCCTCGATCGTCTCGTCTGTGAACGACAGGGTCACCTTGGCAGTCATGCCGGTGAGACTACCCATCGGTATGACCATCAGTCATCCTCGTGGACGGGCGCGTCACCACCGGCGTCGAAACGTACATTCCGGCAGCGGGCCGCGGTCGTCAGCGTGGCGCACCGGTCGTCCGGCCGCCGAACACCGCGAAGCGCCACTCCTTGAAGTAGCAGTCGACGTCGACCAGGCCGGCCTCGGTGAGCCAGCGGCACTGGTCGGCGACGGTCGCCGGCCGGTCGTGCCGCATCCGCTCCCGGGCGGCGGCGATCTCCTCAGGAGGCGAACCCAGCTCCGCGATCCGGGCGGTCCACACCTCGTCGTAGCGCCGGTCCAGAGCCGGGGTCGGGCCGGCCACCTGCTCGGCGTTGACGAACACCCCGCCGGGCACCAGCGCGTCGGCGGCCCGCCGGTACAGATCCTGCTTGCCGGCGTCGTCCAGGTGGTGGATCGCCAGGGCGCTGACCACCGCGTCGTACCGGCCGGCCGGCAGCGGGTCGGCCAGGTCGGCCCGGACCATGCGGTGCGGCACGGACCGGGCGTGCAGTTCGTCGGCGGCGCGGGCGAGCATCGCCGGCGCCGCGTCCACCAGGGTCAGGCGCACTCCCGGCACGGCGGCAGCGAGCAGCAGCGAGAGCAGGCCGGTGCCCGCGCCCAGGTCCAGCACCTCCGGGGTGCGCCCGGCGGCGAGCGCGTCGCGCAGTGGTGGCGCGGCGACCTGGACGGCCGTGCCGTAGAAGGCGTCGAAGCAGGGCACCAGCCGCCGACGGGCTTCGTCGTAGCTGCCGGCCACCGCGTCGAACGCGTCCGCCACAGTCATCGCACCCTCCCGAATATCGAGACATATTTCCCACATTCTAGACCGCGAACGCCGTCCCGCAAACGCGCCCTCCGCGCCGGTGCGGTGTGAGGCCCACTTGACAGGACCGAAACAGAAGGGACCCGGACCGGAAACCGCCCGACGGCACGCTTTCCCGACATGACAGACGGTGCACGGTCGACAACGCGACCGGGGCCCTCGCCCCGGGAGGTCGCGACGCACTGCCCGTACTGCGCGCTCCAGTGCGGGATGGTGCTGCGCGAGGACGCCGACGGGGTGGCGGTGCTCCCCCGCCAGTTCCCCACCAACCGGGGCGGTCTCTGCCAGAAGGGCTGGACCGCCGCCGAGCTGCTCGACCACCCCGACCGGCTGACCACCCCGCTGCTGCGCGACCCGGCCAGCGGCGAGCTGCGCCCCGCCAGCTGGGACGCCGCGCTGCAACGGATCGTCAGCGGCATCCGCGCCGTCCAGGCCGAGTCCGGCCGCGACGCGGTCGCCGTGTTCGGTGGCGGCGGGCTCACCAACGAGAAGGCGTACGCGCTGGGCAAGTTCGCCCGCGTCGCGCTGCGCACCCGGCACATCGACTACAACGGACGGTTCTGCATGTCCTCGGCGGCGGCCGCCGGCCTGCGCGCCTTCGGCGTCGACCGAGGGCTGCCGTTCCCCCTCGCCGACCTGGGCCGGGCCGACACGTTGCTGCTGGTCGGCGCCAACCCGGCGGAGACCATGCCGCCACTGGTCCGCTGGCTGACCGAGCAGCGCCGCAACGGCGGCCGACTGATCGTGGTCGACCCACGGGCCACCGCCACCGCACGCCAGGCCGACCTGCACCTGCAACCGCTGCCCGGCACCGACCTCGCGGTGGCCAACGCGCTGCTGCACATCGCGCTCACCGAGGGGTGGATCGACCGGGCGTACGTCGCGGAACGGACCACCGGCTACGAGGAGGTCCGGCGCAGCGTCGCGGCCTGGTGGCCGGCCCGCGCGGAACAGCTCTCCGGCGTGCCGGTGGCCGACCTGGAGGCGACCGCCCGGGCCCTGGGCACCGCCGGACGGGCCATCATCCTCACCGCGCGCGGCGCCGAGCAGCACGCCAAGGGCGTCGACACCGTCACCGCGTACGTCAACCTCGCGCTCGCCCTCGGCCTGCCCGGCCGACCCGGCTCCGGGTACGGCTGCCTGACCGGCCAGGGCAACGGCCAGGGCGGACGGGAGCACGGGCAGAAGGCCGACCAGTTGCCCGGCTACCGACGCATCGACGATCCCGCCGCGCGGGAGCACGTCGCCGGGGTCTGGGGCGTACCGGCCGACGAGCTGCCCGGGCCGGGGGTGCCGGCGTACCAACTGCTCGACTCGCTCGGCACTCCGGGCGGGCCGCGGGCGCTGCTGGTGCTCGGCTCCAACCCGGTGGTGTCCGCACCCCGGGCGGCCCACGTCGAACGCCGGCTGCGCGGGCTCGACCTGCTGGTCGTGGCCGACCTGCTGCTGTCCGAGACGGCCGCGCTGGCCGACGTGGTGCTGCCTACCGCGCAGTGGGCCGAGGAGGACGGCACCATGACCAACCTGGAGGGCCGGGTGCTGCGCCGACGGGCGCTCCGCCCTCCCCCGCCGGGCGTCCGTACCGACCTGGCCATCCTCTCCGACCTCGCGACCCGGTTGGCCGCCGCCGAGCCGACAGCGGCGACGACCGGCACCTCGGCATCCCGGTTCCCGACCGATCCGGCCGCGGTCTTCGCGGAGCTGCGGCGCGCCTCCGCCGGTGGGCCGGCCGACTACGCCGGGATCAGCTGGCCCCGGATCGACGCCGCCGACGGCGTCTTCTGGCCCTGCCCCACCGAGGACGGGCCGGACACGCCTCGGCTCTTCACCGACCGGTTCGCCACCCCGGACGGCCGCGCCCGGTTCCATCCGGTGGACCACCGCCCCGCCGCCGAGCCGGTCTGCGACGAGTACCCCCTGCACTTCACCACCGGCCGGGTGCTCGCCCAGTACCAGTCCGGCACCCAGAGCCGGCGGGTGGACGCGCTGCGCCGGGCCGCCCCGGACGCCTTCGTCGAGCTGCACCCCGACCTGGCCGCCCGGCTCGGCATCGGCGACGGGGAACCGGTGCGGGTCACCTCCCGGCGGGGCGAGCTACAGGCCCCGGCCCGGGTCAGCCCGACCATCCGGCCGGACACCGTCTTCGCGCCGTTCCACTGGCCGGGCGCCGCCCGGGCCAACTCGGTCACCAACGACGCGGTGGACCCGATCTCCGGGATGCCCGAGTTCAAGATCTGCGCCGTGCGGGTGGAGAGGGCATGACCGAACGCGTGGTGATCGTCGGCAACGGGATGGCCGGCGCGCGGCTCGCCGCCGAGCTGCACGCCCGCGCCGGTGACCGCAAGGTGACCGTGCTCGGGGCGGAACCGCACCGGGCGTACAACCGCATCATGCTCTCCGCGCTGCTGGCCGGACGGATCCGCGAGCGGGACGTGGCGCTGGCCGAGGCCGCCGGGCACGGCGGCGACCTGCGCCCCGGCGTGCCGGTGACCGGCATCGACCGGGCCGGACGGACGGTCCGCACCGCCGACGGTGACCGGATCGGCTACGACCACCTGGTGCTGGCCACCGGCAGCCGGGCGGTGGTGCCGCCGCTGCCCGGCCTGGACGGGGAACTGCCCCGCCGGGTGGTGCCCTTCCGCACCCTGGACGACTGCCGACGGATCCTCGCGGTGGCCGACGGCGCGCGCAGCGCGCTGGTCCTCGGCGGCGGGCTGCTCGGCCTGGAGGCCGCCCGCGCGCTGGCCACCCGGGGGCTGGCGACCACGGTCGTCCACCCCACCGGGCACCTGATGGAACGGCAGCTCGACCCGGCGGCCGGCGCGGTGCTCGCCGGCACCCTGGCCGGCCTGGGCGTCACCATCCAGCTCGCGGTGGCGGCGACCGGCGTGGCCGCGGACGCCGCGGGCGTCCGCCTCGCGCTGGCCGACGGCCGGTCGCTGCACGCCGACCTGCTGGTGCTCTCCTGCGGGGTACGCCCCGACACCACGCTCGCCGCCGCAGCCGGCCTGGCCGTGCGTCGTGGCGTCGTGGTGGACGACCGGCTGCGCACCAGCGACGAGCGGATCTCGGCGATCGGCGACTGCGCCGAACACGACGGCACCCTCACCGGGCTGGTCGCCCCCGCCTGGGCCCAGGCGGGGGTGCTGGCCCAGGTGCTCAGCGGCGCCGAGCCGCCGGCCCGGTACCGGCCCCGACCGGCGGTGACCCGGCTGAAGGCGGCCGGGATCGACCTGGCCGCGATGGGCGACGCCACCGGTGACGGTCCGGACGAGGAGCTGACCTTCACCGACCCGGCCCGGGGCACGTACGCCCGGCTGCGCATCCGCGACGAGCGGCTGACCGGCGCGATCCTGCTCGGCGACAACCCGACGATCGGCACGGTGATCCAGCTCTTCGACCGGGGTCAGCCCGTTCCGGCCGACCGGCGGTCCCTGCTGCTGGGCCGGGCCTCGGGCACCGCCGGCACGGCACCGGCCGCGTCTCCGGCGCTGATGCCGGACGCGGCCACGGTCTGCCAGTGCAACACGGTGACCAAGGGCGCCCTGGTGAGCTGCTGGCGCTCCGGCGCCCGGAGCGTCGACGCCGTGCTGGCGGCGACCCGGGCCGGCACCGGCTGCGGCGGCTGCCGGGACGCCGTCGCCGGCATCGTCGACTGGCTGTCCCAAGCGGATTCGGTGGAGGTGACGCGATGAACGGCGGCGATCTGGTCGTCATCGGCAACGGCATGGTCGGGCAGCGGTTCGTGGACGCGTTGCGGGCCCGCGACCCGCACGGGCGGTGGCGGGTGACGGTGCTCGCCGAGGAGGGCCGCCCGGCGTACGACCGGGTGCGGCTCTCGGCGTTCTTCGACGGCGTGGACGCGGACGCGCTGAACCTGCACACCCCGCACGACGGGGTACTGCTGCGCCTCGGCGAGCCGGCCACCGCGATCGACCGCGAGCGGCGGGTGGTCAGCACGGCCACCGGCGAACACCGGTACGACGCGCTGGTGCTGGCCACCGGGTCGTACCCGTTCGTGCCGCCGGTGCCCGGCGCGGACCTGCCCGGGGTCTTCGTCTACCGCACCCTCGACGACCTGGCGGCTCTCCGGGCCTACGCCCGCGGCCGGCGGGCCGGCGCGGTGATCGGCGGCGGGCTGCTGGGGCTGGAGGCGGCCAACGCCCTGCGGCTGCTCGGACTGAGCACCGACGTGGTCGAGTTCGCGCCCCGGCTGATGCCGGTGCAGGTGGACCCGGCCGGCGGCGCCATGCTCCGGCGCTACGTCGAGGAGTTGGGCGTGCGGACCCACCTCGGCGTGGCCACCACCGCGATCCGGCCCGGCCCGGACGGATCGGTCGCCGCCCTGGAACTCTCCGACGGCCGCATCGTGGACGCCGAACTGGTGGTGGTGGCCGCCGGCATCCGGCCCCGGGACGACCTGGCCCGGGCCGCCGGCCTGCCGCTGGGTCCGCGCGGCGGGGTGCTGGTCGACGAGACCTGTCGCAGCGCCGACGAGCGGATCTGGGCGGTGGGCGAGTGCGCGGCGGTCGACGGCACCTGCCACGGCCTGGTCGCCCCGGGGTACGCGACGGCCGAGGTGGTGGCCGACCGGTTGCTCGGCGGCGCGGCGACCTTCCCCGGCGCGGACACGGCGACCAAGCTGAAACTGCTCGGCGTCGACGTGGCCTCGTTCGGCGACGCGCACGGCGTGACCCCGGGCTGCCTGGATGTGACCTTCACCGACCCCGCCACCCGGGTCTACGCCAAGCTGGTCCTCTCCGACGACGCGCGCACCCTGCTCGGTGGTGTGCTGGTCGGTGATGCCAGCGCGTACCCGACGCTGCGGGCCAGCGTGGGTGGCCCGCTGCCGGCCGCCCCGCTGGCGCTGCTCGCGCCGGACGGCGGCGCGGACGCCGGCGCGCTGCCCGCCGCCGCCCAGGTCTGCTCCTGCAACGCGGTGACCCGGGGCGACGTGGACGCCGCCATCGCCGGTGGCTGCGCGGACGTGCCGGCGTTGAAGGCGTGCACCAGGGCCGGCACCAGCTGCGGCTCCTGCGTGCCGATGTTGAAGCAGCTCCTGGACGCGGCCGGCGTGGCGCAGTCCACCGCGCTCTGTGAGCACTTCGACGCCAGCCGGCGCGAACTGTTCGAGATCGTCCGGGTACGCCGCATCCGCACCTTCTCCCGGCTGGTCGCCGAACACGGCCGGGGGCGCGGCTGCGACATCTGCAAACCGGTGGTGGCGTCGATCCTCGCCTCGTTGGGCGCGGGGCACGTGCTCGACGGTGAGCAGGCGTCGCTACAGGACACCAACGACCACTTCCTGGCCAACCTGCAACGCGACGGTAGCTACTCGGTGGTCCCCCGGATCCCCGGCGGTGAGATCACCCCGGAGAAGCTGATCGTCATCGGCGAGGTGGCCCGCGACTTCCGCCTCTACACCAAGATCACCGGTGGTCAGCGGATCGACCTGTTCGGAGCCCGGGTGGAGCAGTTGCCGCAGATCTGGCGGCGGCTGGTGGATGCCGGCTTCGAGTCCGGCCACGCGTACGGCAAGGCGCTGCGTACGGTGAAGTCCTGTGTCGGCGAGACCTGGTGCCGGTACGGGGTGCAGGACTCGGTGGGCCTGGCCGTCGCGCTGGAGCTGCGCTACCGGGGGCTACGCGCCCCGCACAAGATCAAGTCAGCGGTCTCCGGCTGCGCCCGCGAGTGCGCCGAGGCGCGTAGCAAGGACTTCGGCGTCATCGCCACCGAGACCGGCTGGAACCTGTACGTCGGCGGCAACGGCGGCTTCCGGCCCCGGCACGCCGACCTGTTCGCCACCGACCTGTCCACAGAGGCGCTGATCTCGCTGATCGACAGGTTCTTGATGTACTACATCCGCACCGCCGACCGGCTGCAACGCACCGCCGCCTGGATCGAGGCCATGGACGGTGGCCTCGACCATTTGCGGTCGGTCATCGTCGACGACGCGCTGGGGCTCTGCGCCGACCTCGACGCGGCGATGGCCCGGCACGTCGCCTCGTACTCCGACGAGTGGCGGGACGTGCTGAACGACCCGGAGCGGCTGCGCCGGTTCACGTCCTTCGTCAACGCCCCGGACGTGCCCGACCCGTCGATCAGATTCGCACTGGAGCGCGGCCAGCCGGTGCCGGCGCGTGGGGCTCCGCCGCCGACAGCGCCGGGCGAAGAGCGGCACGGCCGGGAACGGGAAGCGGACGACACCGACCAACGGCGACAGCCGGTGGCGCTGGGCCTGCCGGAGGTACGGCGATGACCGCGACCGTCACGCTGACCTGGACCCGGGTCTGCCGGCTCGACAGGCTGGAGCCCGACCGGGGCGTCGCCGCACTCGTCGACGGTGTGCAGGTGGCACTCTTCCGGACCGCGGACGGGCTGTTCGCCATCGACAACCACGACCCGGTCGCCGACGCGTACGTGCTGTCCCGGGGCATCGTGGGCAGCCGCGGCGCGGTGCCGACGGTTGCCTCGCCGCTGCACAAGCAGGTGTACGACCTGCGCACCGGGCGCTGCCTCGACCGGCCCGGCGTGGCCGTGGCCCGGCACGACGTGCGCTGCCGGGACGGGCTGGTCGAGGTGCGGCTGCGACAGGAGGCCTGATGCGTACGGAACTGTCCGGCTTCACCGTCGGGGTGACCGCCGACCGGCGGCGCGACGAGCTGGCCGCGCTGCTCGAGCGACGTGGCGCCCGGGTGGTCCTCGCGCCGGCACTGCGGATCGTGCCGTTGTCCGACGACACCGAGCTGCGCGAGGCGACCCGCGCCTGCCTGGACCGGCCGCCGGACATCCTGATGGCCAACACCGGCATCGGCATGCGCGGGTGGCTGGAGGCCGCCGAGGGCTGGGGCCTGGCCGAGCCGCTGCGCTCGGTGCTGGCCAGGTCGTACGTGGTGGCCCGGGGCCCGAAGGCGCGCGGCGCGATCCGGGCCGCCGGGCTGCACGACCAGTGGTCGCCGGCCTCGGAGAGCTGCGACGAGGTGGTCGACCACCTGCGGCGGCGCGGCGTGGCCGGGCAGGTGATCGCCATGCAGCTGCACGGCGAGCGGCAGCCGGACTGCACGCTCGCGCTGGAGGCGGCCGGCGCCACGGTGATCGAGGTGCCGGTCTACCGCTGGGCCCCGCCGACCGACCCGGCGCCCCTGCACCGGTTGGTCGACCTGATCGCCGGCCGACTGGTGGACGCGGTGACGTTCACCTCGGCACCGGCGGTCGAGGCGCTGCTGCGGGCGGCCGGGGACCGCACCGAGGCGGTGCTCTCCGCCCTGCGCGACGACGTGCTGGCCAGCTGCGTCGGCGCGGTCACCGCCGAGCCGCTGCTGCGGCTCGGGGTGCCGGTCAGCGCGCCGAACCGGGCTCGGCTCGGCGCGCTGGTGCGGACCATCGTCGACGAACTGCCCCGCCGGACGACGACGCTCAAGGCCGGCGGACACCTGCTCACCCTGCGCGGACACGCCGCGGTGATCGACGGTGAGCTGCGCCCGCTCGCCCCCGCCCCGATGGCGGTGCTGCGGGCGCTGGCCCAGTCCCCCGGCCGGGTGCTGTCCCGCACCGCGCTGCTGCGGACCCTGCCTCGGGGCGCCGACGAGCACGCGGTGGAGATGGCCGTGGCCCGACTCCGGGCCGGCCTGCACGCCCCCCGCGTGGTGCAGACCGTGGTCAAGCGCGGCTACCGGCTCCGGGTCGACTGACCGGCGCGGCCGGTCGGTGTGCGCCGCCGGCCGCGTCGGATCAGCCGACCGGCGTGGGAAAGCCCCGGCCGTGCTCGGCCTGAAGTCGGATCATGGCGTGCTCGACCACCGTCACCAGCACCTGCTTGACCGAATCCCGTTGCCGGGCGTCGGTCATCACCAGCGGCACCTGCGGCGAGATGGCCAGCGCCTCCCGGACCTCCTCCAGCTCGTACTGGGGAGCGTCGTCGAACCGGTTCAGCGCCACCACGTACGGCAGGTTGCGGTTCTCGAAGTAGTCCAGGGGCGCGAAGGCATCCGTGATCCGGCGGGTGTCCACCAGCACGGCGGCGCCCACCGCACCCCGGATGATCTCGTCCCACATGAACCAGAACCGGGTCTGGCCCGGCGTACCGAAGAGGTACAGGATCAGGTCCTGGGCCATGGTGATACGGCCGAAGTCCATGGCGACCGTGGTGGTCTCCTTGCCCGGCACCTTGGACGGGTCGTCGATGCCGACACCGGCCGCGGTCATCACCGCCTCCGTGGTCAGCGGTGTGATCTCGGAGATCGACCCGACCAGCGTCGTCTTGCCGACGCCGAAGCCGCCCGCGACGACGATCTTCGCGGAGACGATTCCCCGGCTCGGCCGCCCCCCGGCGGGGTCATAGCCTGCGAAGTCCACTTAGCACCCTTCCAAGCAGTTCCATCCGCTCCTCGAACCCCTCGGCGGGAGCAGCAGTGTGTAACGTCAGCAGGCTCTCGGCCACCATGTCGGCGACCAGCACCCGGGCGACGCCGAGCGGCATCCGGGTGTACGCGGCGATCTCCGCCAGCGACTGTGCACGGCCCTCACAGACCGTGGCGATTCGGTGCTTGTCATGCCCGGCGAAGCGGGACTCTGCGACCTGGGTGGGAGAAGCCGTGAGGACCGCCTCGAGGGCGATGTCCTGCCGGGGCTCGGTACGACCACGGGTGACCGCATAGGGACGCACCAGAGCGCCGCGCGGGTCAGCGCGCCGTTGGTCCATCCCCCATCACCTCCTCGTCCCCCGTGGAGCCGGTCCACACCGCCTCCCCTCCCTGGTCCGGCGCGCGGTCGGCACGCCGTCGTTCCGTCGCTACGAGCGCACCGCGTCGCGCGGCAGCGGCACCAGCGCGGCACCCACCCGCTCGACCAGCAACGCCATCTCGTAGCCCACCTGCCCCACGTCGCAGCTGCGAGCGGCCAGCACGGCCATCGACGAGCCGTCGCTGATCGACATGAGGAAGAGGTAGCCGCTGTCCATCTCGATGACGGTCTGCAACACCCCGCCCGCGCTGAACATGCGGGCCGCGCCCTCGGTCAGGCTCACCACACCGGAGGTGATCGCGGCGAGCTGGTCCGCCCGGTCTCCCGGGAGGTCCCGGGAGGAGGCGAGCAGCAGCCCGTCTGCGGACACCGCCACCACGTGGGCGATACCCGCCACGCTGTCGGCGAAGTTGGTGAGCAGCCAACCCATGTCCTGCATGGCAGCTGGCCTGTTCATCGGCTCTCCTTGGTCGAGGTGCTGTTCAGGTCCGTACCGGCCGTCCGTCCGCGCTGCACGCCACGGTGGTAGGCCGACAACAGACCGCGTACTTCATCGGGGGTCCGCCGGCTGCGGTCCCGGCCGCCCTTCGGTTCGATGCCGCCCGGCACGAGCTGCGCCTGCGGCACCCGCTTGGGAAGGCCCGAGCGGGTCGTACCAGCGGCGGCCGGCTCGGCGGCCCGGCTCGCCCGGGACCAGCCCTCGTCCGCCGCGGTCCGCCAGGCGCTCGGGTCCGTCGCCGGAGCGGCGGGCGCGCTCGGGG
>NZ_RCVI01000373.1:0-25354 GCF_003667455.1 Micromonospora sp. CV4
GTCCACACCACTGCCCGGCGCACCGGCGGCGCCGGGCAGTGGTGTGGACGCCGCACCGCCGGCCCGGGCGGACGGTGCCGACGAGGAGTCCGGCAACGCCGACGGGATGCTGGCCGCCGGCCTGCTGGCCGGCCTGGGCGGTGGCGCGGCGATCGGCTGGCTGGTCAGCCGGTGGCGTCGACGCGGCCCGGACGAGGCCACCGCGCTCGCCGAGGTGACCGGTGATCCGGACGGGGCCGCGACCCTCGCCGAGATCACCGGCCGCGCCGACGACACCGCGACGCCCGCCGAACCCGCCCCGCGGGCCGAACCGGCCGCCGCTTCTCGGTGATCCACTCGGGTTCCCGGATACCGCGGCATCCACGTCGCGCGGACAGCCCGACGTGCAGAAAGCCGAGTTGATCACGGCCAGCGCGACCGGAGCGTCGGGGTGGTCAGTTGCCGCCCGACGGCCGCGCGCGGCCGGGCGATCGAGGCAGCCGCGGTGGTCAGGGCAGCCAGTTGGGTAGCGGCTCGCGGGCGGCCAGCCACGACTCGGGCACCCCGCCCGGGGTACCGACTCCCGTGTGCGCGGCCACCACCGCACCGGCGATGGCGGCCGTGGTGTCCACGTCCCCGCCGGCCTGCAAGCAGACCCGGATCGCCGCCGGGTAGTCGTCCAGGTGGGTGGCGGCCACCCAGAGGGTGAAGCCGACGGTGTCCTGAGCGGTCACCCGGGAGCCGTTGCCGAGCGCCGCCACCACCCGGGACAGCGGCCGGCCGAGCAGCCCGGCCGCCCGGTGCACGCTGCGGTGCACCTCGGTGCCCGGATCGACCGCGCCGGCGATCCCGGCGAGCAGCCGCTCCGGGGCCGGCCGGTGCCCGTCGAGGCGGGCCCGTGCGGCCAGCGCGGCGGCGACCGCCACCGCGACCGCACCGGCGATCCCCTCCGGGTGCGCGTGCGTCACCTCGGCCGAGGCGCGGGCCTGGGCCGCCGCGCGGACGGTCGAATCGGCGAAGTACGCGCCCAGGGGGCCGACCCGCATCGCCGCGCCGTTGCCGCAGGAGCCCTGGCCGTCGAAGGCGGACGCGGCGGCCACCGGCCACGGCGTGCCGGTGCGGATCAGCCGCAGGATCAGCATCGCGCCCGCGCCGTAGCCGCGGCGCGGATCGCAGCGCTGGGCGAACGACAGGGCCAACCGGTCCCGGTCGACGCCACCGGACTCGGCCAACCCGGCGAGGACCGAGCAGGCCATCTCGGTGTCGTCGGTCCACTCCCAGGGCGCCGGCGGCAGGACGCCCGCGGCGAGATCCGCCGGGCGTGCCCCGGGAACGAAGTACCGCGCGCCGAGCGCGTCGCCGGTGGAGAGACCGGCGAGGCTGTCCCGGGCGAGCGCCAGGCGGGCATCGGCGAACAGGGTGAAGGACATCGTCGTACCAGCTTGCCCGCTCGTCAGGTACGCCGCAACGCGATCAACTTGCCAGGCCAAGTACGGTCTTGGGGTGGCCTCCGTGCTCCTGGTCGAAGACGATCACGTCGTACGCGGCGCGATGCTGCGGTCCCTCGCCGACCGGGGGCATGCCGTGCACGCCGTGGGCACCGCGCTGGACGCCCTGCGCCGGGTCGCCGCGGAGACACCCGACCTGGTGGTGCTGGACCTGGGCCTGCCCGACCTGGACGGCTCGGACGCGCTGCGCATGCTGCGCGGCATCACCGACATCCCGATCATCATCGCCACCGCGCGTGACGACGAGCAGTCGGTGGTCAAGTTGCTGCGCGCCGGCGCCGACGACTACATGGTCAAGCCGTTCACCGGTGCCCACCTGGACGCCCGGATCACCACCGTGCTGCGCCGGGCCGGTCGGGCCAGCCGGACGGTGCAGCCCGCGGTGCACACCGTCGGCGGCCTGCGGGTGGATGCCGGCGAGCGCAGCGCCCACCTCGACGGGGAGCCGCTGGCGCTGACCCGCAAGGAATTCGACCTGCTGGCGTATCTCGCCGCACGACCCGGGCGGGTAGTGTCCCGCCGGGAGCTCTTGGAGGAGGTATGGCGGCAGCCATCGGTCGGCGAGGATCAGACCATCGACGTTCACCTGTACTGGCTTCGCCGAAAGATGGGCGAGTCCGCGGCGAAGCCGCGCTACCTGCGCACCGTGCGGGGGGTCGGATTCCGGCTGGTGGCACCGGACTGAGGACGGCGCTGGCCCTGCTCACGGCCGGCATGTGCAGCCTCGTCGCGCTCGCCTTCCTGATCCCGCTCGGCCTGAGTCTGCGCGAGCAGACCCGGGAGGAGGCGATCGGCGACGCCGCCCGGCGCAGCGCGCTGGTGACCGGGGCGCTGGCGGTGAGCACGGAGCCCGCGGTGGTCGAGCGGGCCGTGGTGGCCAGCGCCGAGGGCGCACCGGCCCGGCCGGTGGTGCACGGCCTGGGTCTCGACGAGTCCGGCGGCCGGGCCAGCGACGCCGACCTGGACCAGGCACGTGCCGACCGGCGCTCGCTGGTGGTCGACGTCGACGGCGGGGTGGTCCGGCTCGACCCGGTGGTCCTCGGCGACCGGACGGCCGTGGTCGAGGTCTTCGTTCCGGACTCGACGCTGGGCGAGGGCGCCGGTGGCACCTGGCTGCTGCTGTTCGCGGTCGGCGCGGCGATGGCCGGCGCGGCGGTGCTGGTGGTCGACCGGGTCGCCGCCCGCGCGGTGGACTCGACCCGGGGGCTGGTCAAGGCCGCGCTCTCGATCGGCGACGGCGACCTGGGGGTACGCGTGGAGCCGACCGGCCCACGCGAGCTGGCCGAGGCCGGGTACGCCTTCAACCGGATGGCCGACCGGCTGGACGCGGCCCGCACCGACGAGCGGGAGCTGGTGGCGGACCTGTCGCACCGGCTGCGGACCCCGCTGACCGTGCTGCGGCTGGACGCGGAGGCGTTGGAGTCCGACGACACCAGCGTGGGTTCGTTCTCCGAGGCGGAGCTGGACCGGCGCCGGGGCATCCGGCGGATCCGGCAGGCGATCGTCACCCTGGAGGGTGAGATCGACGTGCTGATCAAGACCACCCGCAAGGCGGTGGCACACGAGGCCGGGCCGGCGATGTGTGACGTCAGCGAGGTGGTCCGGGACCGGATGGTGTTCTGGGCGGCGCTGGCCGGCGACCAGAACCGGCCGCACCGGGTCAACGGCGCGCAGTTGCGCATCCCCGCGCCGGTGCCGCGTGCCGAGCTGGCCGCCGCGCTGGACGCGGTGATCGGCAACGTCTTCCGCTACACCCCGCAGGGCACCGCGTTCGAGGTGGCCGTGTCCCGACGGGACGGCTACGTGGCGATCCGGATCGACGACGCCGGCCCCGGCATCGCCAACCCGGACCGGGCGCTGCGCCGGGGCGCCAGCGACCAGGGCTCGACCGGGCTCGGCCTGGACATCGCCAAACGGGTGTCGTTGCAGGCCAACGGGTCGGTGAGCATCGACCGCGCCCGGCTGGGCGGGGCCAGCGTCGTCATGCTGCTCGCCGATCCGGAGGCGACGCCCCGGCAGGTCAACCGGTTCGGCCTGGTCGGCCGGATGGCGCGGGACGCCCGGGACCAGAAGACCACCGGCCGGCGCTGGCCCCGCCAGCGCCCCACCGACGACTGAGCGCCCCCGGGCTGTGCGCCGGCGCAAGTCTTCCTTAGATCGCGGTTAACGACGGCCGCGAAGCGGCCGCGGGCTGTCAGGATCAGGGCACGAACCCACCAGTTCCACCGGCCAGCGCACCGCGCACCCACCGGCCGGTGGAGCCGCGCGCGCGGCGGGAGTCCAGGTCCCCCCACACCCACGCTCCCGCCGCGCGCCCTGCTCCCTCGGTACGGCTCAGCCGGTGACGGTGGCGAGGTGGGCGTCGATCTCGGCGGTGATCCGCTGCTTGCCGGCCTCGTCGAGGAAGGACGCGACCACCCCGTTGCGGGCCAGCCCGGCCAGCCCCTGCGGGCCCACCCCGAGCAGCCGGGCCGCCACCGCGTACTCGTCGTTGAGGGTGGTGCCGAACATCGGCGGGTCATCGGAGTTGATGGTGACCAGCAGCCCGGCCTCGACCAGCCGGGGCAGCGGGTGCTCGTCGAGGCTGGCCACCGCCCTGGTCCGCACGTTGGACGTCGGGCAGATCTCCATCCCGATCTGCCGCTCGGCCAGGTACGCGAGCAGCTCCGGATCCTGCGCGGCGGAGATGCCGTGCCCGATCCGCTCGGCGCCCAGCTCGTTCAGCGCGTCCCAGACGGTCTGCGGGCCGGTGGTCTCCCCCGCGTGCGGCACCGACCGCAGCCCGGCCGCACGGGCCCGGTCGAAGTAGGGGCGGAACTGCGGCCGGGGCACGCCGATCTCGGGGCCGCCCAGGCCGAAGCTGATCAGCCCGTCCGGACGCTCCTCCAGCGCGATGCGCAGCGTCTCCTCGGCGGCCGGAAGGCCCGCCTCGCCGGGGATGTCGAAGCACCAGCGCAGGTCGAGGCCGAAGTCGACCGAGGCGCGCTTGCGGGCGTCCTCGATCGCCTCGCAGAACGCGGGCGCGGGGATGCCCCGGCGCACGTGCGAGTACGGGGTGATGGTGAGCTCCGCGTACCGGACCTGCTGGCGGGCCAGCTCGCGGGCCACCTCGTGGGTGAGGATCCAGACGTCCTCGGGGTCGCGGATGAGGTCCACCACGCTCAGGTAGACCTCGATGAAGTGCCCGAAGTCGCGGAACTCGAAGTAGTCGGCGAGCGCTTCGGGGTCGGCCGGCACCGGGGTGCGGCCCTCGTGCCGAGCGGCCAGTTCGGCGACGATGCGGGGCGAGGCGGAGCCGACGTGGTGCACGTGCAGCTCCACCTTGGGCAGTCCGGCGATGAAGGTGGGCAGGTCGGTCACGGGTTCTCCTCGGCACGGTCGCCGGTGCGGGCGACGACGAAGACGCGGCGGAACGGGAAGTACACCTGACCCTGCCGCACCGGGTACTCGGCGGCGAGGCGTACCCCCAGCTCGGCCCGGAAGGCCGACCAGCCGGCGGCGTCCAGGGCGGCCCGGACCGGGCGCAGCGCGGTGCCCTCCATCCAGGCCAGCACCGGGTGGTCGGCGGTGGGCCGGGCCGGCAGCAGGTGCACGTAGGTAGTCTCCCAGGCGTCCACGGCGCAGCCGGCACCGGTCAGCAGCTCGGCGTAGTCGGCCGGGTCGTCGACGGGGTCGGCGCGCAGCAGCGGGGCCAGCTCGGCCCGCCAGCGCGGCCGGTCGGCGACCTCGCGCAGCGCCCGGTGCGAGGGGGCGTCGAAGTTGCCCGGGACCTGCATGGCGAGCCAGGCGCCGGTGGGCAGCTCGACGGCCCAGCGGCGCAGCAGCGCCTGGTGGCCGGGAACCCACTGGAGCGCGGCGTTGGTGACCACGACGTCCTCGTCGCCGGCGGGCCGCCAGTCACGCAGGTCGGCGACGGCGAAGTCGACCGGAGCATCCAGCGCCGCGGCCCGGTCGATCATCTCCGGCGAGGAGTCGAGGCCGACCACCCGGCTCGCGGGCCAGCGCTCGGCGAGGGTGGCGGTGAGCTGACCGGGACCGCAGCCGAGGTCGACCACCGTGCGGGGTCGTTCGGCCGGGATCCGGGCGACCAGGTCGTGAAACGGCCGGGACCGCTCGTCGCCGTAGCGCAGGTACGTCGTCGGATCCCACATGGTCGCCTCCCAAACCGTACGTCCGTCTTATTTACCGTACGGCTCGCGTGGCAGGCCGGCAACCCGATCACTAGGCTCGGGGTATGGAAAAGCGCAGCTTCAACCGGCTCGGCCGGACCGTCGAGATGGTCGGCCTGGGCGCCTGGCAGCTCGGCGCGGACTGGGGCACCGTCAGCGAGGACGACGCGATGGCCGTGCTGGCCGCCGCCGTGGACGCCGGGGTCACCTTCCTGGACACGGCCGACGTGTACGGCGATGGCCGCAGCGAGCAGTTGATCGGCCGCTTCCTGCGCTCCCGACCCGACGCCGGGCTGACCGTCGCCACCAAGATGGGTCGTCGGGTGGAGCAGCGGCCGGAGGAATACACCCTGGCCAACTTCCGGCAGTGGACCGACCGGTCGCGAGCCAACCTGGGGATGGACACCCTGGACCTGGTCCAGCTGCACTGCCCGCCCACGGCCGTCTTCGCCGACGACGCGGTCTTCGACGCCCTGGACACCCTCGTCGCCGAGAAGGCCATCGCCGGGTACGGGGTCAGTGTGGAGACCTGCGACCAGGCGCTCACCGCGATCGCCCGGCCCGGGGTGGCCAGCGTCCAGATCATCCTCAACGCGGTACGACACAAGCCGCTGGAGCAGGTGCTGCCGGCCGCCGCTGCCGCCGGGGTCGGCATCATCGCCCGGGTGCCGCTGGCCAGTGGTCTGCTCTCCGGCCGCTACGACGAGCACACCGAGTTCCCGGCCGACGACCACCGCAACTTCAACCGGCACGGCGCGGCGTTCGACGTCGGCGAGACGTTCTCCGGGGTCGACTTCGAGCGCGGGTTGGCCGCCGTACGCCGGCTGGCGCCGCTGGTCGACGCGGACCGCACGATGGCGCAGTTCGCGCTGCGGTGGGTGCTGGACCAGCCGGGCGTCACCGTCGTCATCCCCGGCGCCCGGGATGCCGACCAGGCCCGGCGCAACGCGGCGGCGGCCGACCTGTCGCCGCTCTCGGCGGAGCAGTTGGCCGGCGTACGCGAGGTCTACGACGAGCTGATCCGCCCGCAGGTGCACGACCGGTGGTGACCCGCGCGCCCCGGGTGCTCGCACCACGTCGCCCGACCGGCGATGCTGGCGGGGCGGGGCGGTGCGCCGCCCGGCCCCGCGGAGGGGGGACGCGATGAGGGGTTGGCTTCCGCTCACCCTCGGCCTGCTGGCGGTCGTGATCGGTGCGGTGTGGACGGTGCAGGGCCTGGGCTACGTTAGCGGCAGCGTGATGACCGACCAGCAGGTCTGGGCGGTGCTCGGCCCGGTCGTGGCCGTGGTCGGGCTGGTGCTGCTCTGGCTCGGCCTGCGCTCGCGCCGTCGACGCTGACCGGGCGGCTCGCCGCTCTCCACAGTGGTGCCGGGACGTGGAAAGCCCCGTATCCCGGACGGGATACGGGGCTTCACAACGACCCCTGGCCGGATCGTCCCACTGGCCGGCGGGGGCCGGCCACACTACTCAGATGGGACGGACCTGCTCAGCCTGCGGGCCCTTCTGACCCTGAGCGATCTCGAACTCCACCCGCTGGTTCTCCTCCAGCGTGCGGTAGCCGCTGGTCTGAATGGCCGAGAAGTGGACGAACACGTCAGCACCCCCGCCGTCGACGGTGATGAAGCCGAAGCCCTTGTCAGCGTTGAACCACTTCACGGTTCCCTGCGCCATGTGTATCTCCTTCTAAAACTGGCGGCCGTGCACGCCGTGCGGCCGATTGGCCGTTTTCGAGCAGCGGCGTCTGAGGCGGCCCCACGAAGGAGACTTCTCTCAACCCACGCCATCTCGCAACAGCGGCAACAGCAAATCACGTACGCAAAAACTCTGCACGACCTCTCCGACGAATTTCTCCGACATGTGACCTGACGGATGTCCGAGATCGCTGGGCGGCGTGCGATGCCGTGCGAAAGGCCCCCTGTCCGTCGATGCGGACAGGGGGCCGATGTCGCTGCGCTGGTCAGTCCGGCCAGTGGCCGGTCATCCGGCGGACGCCGACCGCGCCACCCCGGTCCACGGCGGCCCGGACCACCGCGAAGATGGCCCCCTGCAACGCCGCCGCGGCCAGGATCTCGCCCCAGCCACGGTCCTCGTCGGTGGCGCTGGGCGCCTCGCCGTCGCCCGCGGTGACCTTCCAGACCTGCCGGAAGATCGCGCCGGCCACCGCACCGGCGGCGATACCCAGCAGCACGCCGGCCGGTCGGTACGCGACCCTGCCGATACCCTTGCTCACCTACGCCTCCCCCGCACGATCATCAGCACCACCACGGTCGCCACCGCACCGGCGGCGATGGCCGCCCATGGCACCGGGTTGCGTCGAACCAACTCGCTCTTCTCGTGGGCCTGTGCGCGCACCAGCTCACCCTTGTCGTGCGCCTGCGCTCGCGCAACCTCGGCGCGCCGCACGGCCTGCCCGCGGACCCGGGCCACGTTCTGCACCGCCTGCCCGCGGACCCGGGCCACGGTCTGCGCCGCCTGCTCGCGCATCCGCTCCCGCGCCTGCCCGGCGGACTCCTTCAGCCGCGCCTTCACGTCGGCCTTGGCGGCCAGCGCCTCCATCGTCTCGCCCAACTCGACCCGGGTGCGACGGATCTCCTCACGGAGCGCCTCGGTGTCACCCGTCCCGTTGCCCGTCATGCCCGTCCCCTGTCCTTCACCGCGGCGGTGACGGTGTCCACGTCAGCGCGGAGGCTACGGACCGTGGCCGCCGGAACCGGCGGGACCGCACGGCTGACCTGCTTCTTGCCCACCAGGGCGAGGACGCCGGCCAGCAGGAAGAGGGCCACGGCCACGATCAGCGCGGCGGCCCAGGCGGGCAGCACCAGGTCGAGCAGCAGGATCGCCGTGGCGACCAGGGCACCCAGCCCGAAGAACGCGAGCGCGCCGCCGCCGCCGAACAGGCCGATCCCGATGCCCGCGTGCTTGCCCTTCTGGGTCAACTCCGCCCGGGCCAGCGTCAGTTCGTCCCGCACCAGGCGGGAGACCTGCTCGGCGGCCCGCTGCACCAACTCGGCGGTGGAGGGCTCGCTCCCGTTGTGGGATGTGCGGGCGTTCGCCACGTCAGCCATGCTGTCCTCCTTTCCTCATCACCGCGCTGTATGCCCGGAGTCGGCGCCCGTCAATCCTCGAGCGCGACAACCCGGTCGCCGTTCCCGTTGTCCGGTTGCGCGCCGCCCGGCGCGGCGTCCGGCCGCCCCGATCGCGTTAGAGACGTCCGGCAGCAGGTCCCCCGCCTAAGCCAGGTCAAACCTCCCGGATCGGACCGGACCGCACTCCCCCGCCCCACCAACGCCTCGCCGCACCCCGTGGACACGGGGGCGGAGGTCTCCGGTGGGAGGGAGCTGGGTCAGGAGCGGGCGGCTGGGGCTTCTTCGGGGCCGACGAAGGCTTCGCTGCGGGCGTCGCCGTCGTCGCTGCCGCCGAAGACGCGCGCGTCGTCGGGCACGTCGGTGTCGGTCAGCCGGCGCACCGGCCGCCGTGGCTGCACCCACTGCCAGGGCAGGTTGCTGCCGGCGTCGCCCAGCTCGGTGCGCAAGCGGGGCATCGCGGTGGGGCGGTTGTCCCGGATCCAGGCCACCAGGTGCTCGCGGACCAGGCATCGCAGGTCCCACAGGCTGCCGGCGTCGGCGGCGCTGACCAGCGCGCGCACCCGGACCGTCCCACCGGTGGCATCGGTCACCTGCAGCACGCAGACCCGGCCGTCCCACAGCTCGGTGCCCTCCACCAGGCGGCGCAGCTCCTCGCGCATGGTCTGCACCGGCACCGCCCAGTCCACGTCGAACTCGGCGGTGCCGAGCACCGCCGCCTCGGTCCGGGTCCAGTTCTGGAACGGTTTGCTGGTGAAGTACGAGGTGGGCAGGATCAGCCGTCGGTCGTCCCAGATCTGCACGACCACGTAGCTGAGGGTCAGCTCCTCGATCCGGCCCCACTCCCCCTCGACGACCACCACGTCGTCGAGTCGGACCGCGTCGCTGAAGGCGAGCTGGAGGCCGGCGAACACGTTGCCGAGCAGGCTCTGCGCGGCCAGCGCGGCCACCACACCGACCACACCGGCGGAGGTCAGCACGCCGGCGCCGATGCCGCGCACGCTCGGGAAGGTCATCAGCATCACGCCGACGGTCAGGATCACGATCACCGCGATGGTCAGCCGGCGCAGCATCACCACCTGGGTCCGTACCCGTCGGGCGTGCCGGTTGTCCGGCACGTCGACCCGGAACCGGGCCAGCGCGGTGTCCTCCACGACGACCAGCAGCGCGGCCACCAGCCAGGCGACGCTGGCGATGACGCCGAGGATGAGCACGTGCAGCAGCATCCGCCGCCAGGCTTCACCAACGGCGTACCCGGTGCTGAAGCGGGCGGCGAACTGCACCGCGAGCACCGTCGCGGCGACCTGGAACGGCCGGTGCGCGTGGTCGGTCAACTCGGTCATCAGCAGCGACCGGCGGCCGAACCGCCGGGTGGCGCGGTGGACGATCTCGACCAGGAAGAGGGCGACCGCCGCCGCGGCGAGCGCGGCGACGGCCGTTCCGAGGTAACTCTGCACGTGTGTGTTGCTCCCCTCCGGCAGGGCGACGGTGCTTCGGGCAAAAGCCCAACAATGCCCGACGGCCCCGGAATCGACCAGTTCAGACCTTGCGGTACCGGGACTGGAGGAAGCAGAAGAGGCCGAAGGCCGCGATGCCGAGGGCGACCAGGCTGAGCAGCACCGTGCCGTAGGACTGCTCGCGCAGCGTGCGCAGGGCGGCGTCCAGACCACGGGCCTTCTCCGGGTCGTAGTTCACCGCCGCCACGATGATCAGCAGGCCGGCGATGCCGTACGCGACGCCCTTGGCGACGTACCCGGCGATGCCGAGGCGCCGGGCCAGCTTGCGGGTCTTCGGGCTCATCTGGCCGGTCTTCAGGTGCTTCTCGAACCGCTTGACCAGGCCGTAGATCACCAGGCCGACACCGATCGCGGCGAGCACCAGCCCGGCCAGACCGACGAGCCAGCGACCACCGCTGGAGGTCATCAGCTTGCCGGTCAACGCCTCCTGCTGGTCGGCGCTGTTCGACCCGGCGTCCTTGAAGACCTTGAACGCGGTCCAGGCGAAGTAGAGGTAGACGATGGTCCGGCCGGCCGAGGCGAGCCGCTCCACGACCCGCTCCCTGCCCCGCTCGGCGCGGTGCCCCACCGCCGCCTCCAGGGCCTGCCAGATGGCCATGGCGAGCAGGCCCACCGCGGTGGCGATGACCAGGAACTTGCCCAGCGGCTGCGCGGACAGGGTCCGCAGGGCGCCGGACTGGTCGCCGTCGTCGGACGACGTCCCGAATGCGATCTGCAACGCCAACCAGGCGAAGAGCAGATGCACGATGCCGTAGCCGATGAAACCGGCCCGGGCGAGGAGTTCCAGCCACCGGCTGTCCGCCGTGCGGGAGGCGGTGGCTTCGGCGCTACGGGTGAGTGACATGGCGCCACAATCTCCGATTCGGGAGATCCCCAAACGTCGGCCACCGCCGCCCGCCCAGGTCAGTTGCCCGCGTTGCGCGACACGCGGATCTTGACCTGCTGGTCGGTGACGCTGTCCAGGGTGACCGCGAAGCCACCGGCCTCGGTGGCCTGCTGCCCGGTGGTGAGGGTGAGCTGCTCCCCGGCGACCTCGACAGTCACCTGGTCGCCCTCTGCGCCGACCAGCTTGGCCTCGACGCCCAGGATGGTGGCGCTGGCGTCGACACCCCGCTCGAAGGTGACCGTGCAGGCGTCCAGCCCACAGTCGGTGGAGGCGCCCTGCGAACTGCAACCGGCGAGTACGGCGAGGCCGAGCGCCAGACCGGCGAACAGGCCGGCGGCGCGGCGGACGGGGGGAATGGTGGCGGGTCGTTTCGTCACCTCGCCAAGAGTACGAGACGACCGCGAGAACACCGCCGGCCGCTGATCATTGAGATGGGCGCGTGGGCCCGGTCCGGGCACCGGCTAGGGTCCGGACATGCCCTTCGACATCGCCCGCACCCGGGCCGCCTACCCCGCCCTGACCGAGGGATTCGTCCACTTCGACGGGGCCGGTGGCACCCAGACCGCGGCCGGTGTGATCGACGCGGTCGCCGACGCCATGCGCAGCGCGGTCGGCAACCGCAGCGCCGCCTTCGCACCGGGTCGCCGGTCGCTGGAGCTGGTGGCCGCGGCCCGCTCGGCGGTGGCCGACCTGCTCGACACCGACCCGGCCGGGGTAGTGCTGGGCGCGAGCGCCACCGCGCTGACGTACACCCTGGCCCGCACGCTCGGCGCGGGCTGGCGTCCCGGCGACGAGGTGGTCGTCTCCCGGCTCGACCACGACGCCAACGTGCGGCCGTGGGTGCAGGCGGCCGAGGCGGCCGGCGCGACGGTGCGCTGGGCGGAGGTCGACCCGCGGACCGGCGAGCTGCCCGCCGGCCAGTACGCCGAGCTGGTCGGCGAGCGCACCCGGCTGGTGGCGGTGACCGCCGGCAGCAACGCCATCGGCACCGTGCCGGACGTGCCGGCGATCGCGAAGACCGCGCACGCCGTCGGCGCGCTGGTCTGCGTCGACGGGGTGCACTCGGTGCCGCACGGGCCCACCGACCTGGCCTCGCTCGGCGCCGACGTGCTGGTCACCAGCGCCTACAAGTGGTCCGGACCGCACCTGGCGGCGATGGTCGCCGACCCGACCCGGTGGCCGGCGCTGCGCCCGGCGAAGCTGGTGCCGTCCTCCGACGCGGTGCCGGACCGGTTCGAGTACGGCACTCCCAGCTTCCCGCTGCTGGCGGGCGTGGCCGCCGCCGTGGATCACCTGGCCGGGCTCGACCCGGACGCGGTGGGCGACCGGCGGGCGCGGCTGCGGGCCGGGCTGGCCGCGGCCCAGGCGCACGAGGAGTCGCTGCTGGACCGGCTGCTCGCCGGGCTGGCCGAGCGGCCCGCGATCACCGTCTACGGCTCCCCGGCCCGGCGCTGCCCGACGGTCTCCTTCCGGGTCGCCGGGATGTCGCCGGCGGCCACCCAGGAGGCGCTGGGCGCCGCCGGGTTCTGCCTCTCCGCCGGCGACTACTACGCGTACGAGTACTTCCAGATGATGGGGCTGCGGGACAGCGGCGGCGCGGTCCGGGCCAGCATCTACCACTACAACACGGCGGACGAGGTGGACCGGTTGCTCGCCGAACTGGATGTGCTGGTCGACGGCGCGGGGAGAATGGGCCGGTGAGCAACCTGGTCGAGGACAACCCCGCCAAGCACCGTTTCGAGATCCTGGTCGACGACGCGTTGGCCGGCTTCACCCCATACCTGCTCCGTGGTGACACCCTGGTCTTCACCCATACCGAGGTGGACCCGCGCTTTCAGAACATGGGCGTGGGCGGGGCGCTGATCCGGGGCACCCTGGACCAGGTGCGGGCCCGCGGCGCCACGGTGGTGCCGCAGTGCCCGTTCATGGCCGCGTACATCGACAAGCACCCCGAGTACGCCGACCTGGTCGCCGTGCACCCGTAGCGCCGGGCCCGTGGGTCAGCGGGCGCCGGTCAGCACCTCGGCGGCGGCCTGCCCGCTGGCCCGGGTGGCGCCGTGGGTGGCCAGGTGCACCGCGCCGGTGACCAGCTCGGGCACACCCAGCTCGACCACGACCGCGTCCGGCCGGGCGGCCAGCGCCCGCTGGACCGCGGCGCGCATCCAGTCGTGCCGGTGCAGGTCACGGACCACCAGCACCAGGGGGCGCCCGTCCGCCTCGGCGCCCGGGTCACCCGGCACGTCGGGCTCGGCGTAGCGGACCGTGCTGGTGCCGGGCAGCAGCTCGCGCAGCGGCGACGCGATGCCCCACGGCGTCTCCGCGCCGATGGCGATGTTGCGGGGCGGCTCGAACTCGACCACGTGCGCGGCGCGGGTCAGCGGCAGAGTGACCCGCCCGGCGTCCACGGTGGTGACCCGGATGGCGCGGCGGGCGGCGATCAGCCCGACGTCGGTGGCGTCGCGCGCCGCGGCCGAGCGGGCCGTGCGGGCGGCCACGGTCCAGGCGGCGAGCTGACCGACCCGCTTGGCCGCCTCGGCGAGGCGTTCCTCGGGCAGCTCGCCGGAGACGACCGCGGCCACGATGGCGTCGCGCAGCTCGCGGGCCGCCTGCTCGTCGGCCCGTTCGCCGCCGATGCAGATCGCGTCGGCCCCGGCGGCGAGCGCGCGTACCGTCGCACCGGCGAAGCCGTACCGGTCGGCGACGGCGCGCATCTCCACCGCGTCGGTCACCACCACGCCGGAGAAGCCCAGCTCGTCGCGGAGCAGGCCGCCCAGGATGCGCGCGCTCAGCGTGGCCGGCAGCTGCGGGTCCAGCGCGGGCACCAGCAGGTGGCCGGTCATCACGGCCTGCACGCCGGCCGTCACGGCGGCCCGGAACGGGGCCAGCTCGCAGGCGTCCAGGCGCTCCCGGTCGGCGGTGATCCGGGGCAGGGCGTGGTGGGAGTCGACCCGGGTGTCGCCGTGCCCGGGGAAGTGTTTGGCGCAGGCGGCGACACCGCCGGCCTGGAGGCCGCGTACCCAGGCGGCGGTGTGCCGCGCGACCAGCGTCGGGTCGGCCCCGAAGGAGCGGACCCCGATCACCGGGTTGGCGGGGTTGGAGTTGACGTCGGCGTCCGGGGCGTAGTTGAGGGTGATCCCGGCGGTCGCCAGCTCGACGCCGAGGTCCCGGGCGACCGCCTCGGTCAGTTCCGCGTCGTCGACCGCGCCGAGGGCGAAATTGCCGGGCCGGGAGCTGCCGTGCACCGACTCGATCCGGGTGACGTCGCCGGCCTCCTCGTCGATCGCCACGATGACGTCGGGCCGCTCGGCGCGCAGCGTCGCGGTGAGCGCCGCCACCTGGGCGGGATCGACGACGTTGCGGGCGAAGAGCACCACCGAGCCGAGCCCCTCGCCGAGCCAGCGGCACACCCACGGTGGCGGGGTGGTGCCGACGAACCCCGGTTGCAGGACGGCGGCGGCCAACGCCGGGAGGTGCCCGGTGGGCGCGGTCACGCCGCCCCCTCGTGGCGGTCGGCGTCGATCGCCGGTGCCGACGCTTCCGCGCCGGCCCGCTGGTTGCGCTCGCTCATGCGGCCCCCGTACCCCATCTCTCGCGCGCCCTCGGCGCACCGCCACCGGCAGGCGGTGCTGCCATGGTCACACTGGGCGATTCAATAGTCAATAAACCTTACAGTTGCGGGGCCGCACGGTCCCCGGGGAGAGTGCGGGGATGGACCCCGCCCTGCTGGCCGACGCGACGAGCCCGGCCGACATCCCCGGCGTACGCCTGCTCGGCCTGGTGGTCGGCGCCCTGCTGCTGCTCGCCGCGATCCGGGCGATGTTCGGCCGGCGCTGAGCCCCACCACCCGGTCCGGGTGTGGCCGACGATCACCGGGGTACGGCTTTCCCCGTCAGCAGGCACGCGCGCCGAGGGGGAACCATGAAGATCGGTTACTTTCTGTCCAGTGAGGAGTTCACGCCGGCCGGGCTGCTGGAGCAGGCGCGCGGTGCCGAGCAGGCCGGCTTCGAGGCGCTGTGGATCTCCGACCACTACCACCCGTGGACGGACGCGCAGGGCCAGAGCCCCTTCGTCTGGTCGATGATCGGCGCACTCAGCCAGGTCTGTTCGCTGCCGGTGACCACCGCGGTGACCTGCCCGACGGTGCGGATCCACCCGGCCGTGATCGCCCAGGCCGCGGCGACCAGCGCCGTGCTGCACGGCGGCCGGTTCGTGCTCGGCGTCGGCAGCGGCGAAGCGCTCAACGAGCACATCTTCGGCGACGCCTGGCCGCAGGCCGACGTCCGGCTGGAGATGCTGGAGGAGGCCGTCGAGGTGATCCGCGAGCTGTGGGCGGGCGGCTTCGTGAACCACCACGGGAAGCACTACACCGTCGAGCACGCCCGCATCTACACGCTGCCCGACACTCCCCCGCCGATCTACGTCTCCGGGTTCGGCCCGAAGTCCATCGATCTGGCCGCCCGGATCGGTGACGGCTACGTGAGCACCATGCCCGACGCCGACATGGTCCGGCGTTTCCGCGAGAACGGCGGCGGCGACAAGCCGTGCCAGGCCGGCTTCAAGGCGGCGTACGCGGCCAGCGAGGACGAGGGCATGCGGATCGCGTACGAGCGCTGGCCCAACGCCGGGGTGCCGGGCGAGCTGTCCCAGGTGCTCCCCTCGCCGCGCCACTTCGAGCAAGCCGCCGAGCTGGTCAAGCCGGAGATGATGAAGGAGGCGTTCGTCTGCGGCAACAGCGCCGACGCGCACCTGGAGATGATCGACAAGTACGCCAAGGCCGGCTTCGACGAGGTGTACGTGGCCAACGTCGGCCCGCACCACCAGGGTCTGTTCGACCTCTACCAGCGCGAGGTCCTGCCCCGCCTGCGCTGAGCCGGAGACGTCGATCACCGCCGCGACCGGGGACGGTTTCGGCGGTGATCGGCTCGGGTACCTCCGGCCCTCGATGAAACTGTCAACGCACTCGATGACGTTGCGCCGCGCGGCACGGAGCCTCTTCGGCTGGACCGCGTTGCGGCCCAACCAGCTGGCCGCCATGCGCGCGGTGATGAAGCGACGTGACGCTCTGGTCGTGCTGCCCACCGGCGCCGGCAAGTCGGCCATTTACCAGATCCCGGCCAGCCTGATCCCCGGCCCCACCGTGGTGATCTCCCCGCTGCTGGCCCTGCAGCAGGACCAGATCGCGGCCCTCAACGAGCGCCAGCGTCCGGAGCTGCGGGCGGTGCGGATCAGCTCGAACGAGTCGGCCGCCCAGCAGGCCGAGGCGATCGCGGAGATCCGCGAGGGCCGGGCGGAGTTTCTGTTCATCACCCCGGAGCAGCTGAGCAACCCCGACCGGATGGCCGAGGTGGCGTCGCTCGGGCCGGCGCTGGTGGCGATCGACGAGGCGCACTGCATCTCGGCCTGGGGGCACGACTTCCGCCCGGACTACCTGGCGCTCGGGCACCTGATCGAGGGCATCGGCCGACCGCCGGTGGTCGCGCTGACCGCCACCGCGTCCCCGCCGGTACGCGACGACATCATCGCCCGGCTGCGCCTGCGCAAGCCGGAGGTGCTGGTCTCCGGGCTGGACCGGCCCAACCTGTTCCTGGAGGTGGCGCACTGCCCCACCGAGGACTACCGGTGGCGGCGACTGGTCGCGCTGCTGCAGGACGACGAGCGGCCGGGAATCATCTACGTGCCGACCCGCCGCTCCGCCGAGGAGCTGGCCGCCCGGTTGACCGACGCCGGTTTCCCGGCGCAGTTCTACCACGGCGGAATGGCCGCCGGCGCGCGCGCCGAGCTGCACGAGGCGTTCCTCGCCGACCAGGTGCCGATCATGGTGGCCACGTCGGCGTTCGGGATGGGCATCGACAAGCCGAACATCGCCTGGGTGGTGCACATGGCGCTGCCCGACTCTCCGGACAGCTACTTCCAGGAGATCGGCCGGGCCGGGCGCGACGGGCAACCGGCCCGGGTCCTGCTGCTCTGGCAGGCCGAGGACGTGGGCCTGCAACGGTTCTTCAGCGGTGGCCTGCCGGACGAGAACGAGCTGCGGGACCTGGCGGCGCTGCTGCGCCGCAAGCCGGCCACCAAGACCGAACTGCGCGAGACCACCGGCCTCGGGCCCCGCAAGGTGGGCCAGTATCTCTCCCTTCTGGAGCAGGTCGGTGCCGCCGAGCCGCGCGCCCGGCAGCGCATCGGCGCACCCCGCTACGCCCCGACCCCGGTGGACGCCGCCGCGGCGGCGCTGGCCGAGGCGGAGCGCCAGCAGACCGTGACCCGGTCGCGGACCGACATGATGCGGGCCTTCGCCGAGACCAGCGCCTGCCGCGGGCAGACCCTGCTGGCCTACTTCGGCGAGCAGATGACCGAGGTCTGCGGGCACTGCGACAACTGCCACGCCGGCACCAGCGTCGCCGACAACGGCGCGGTCGGGCCGTTCCCGGTGCACAGCCAGGTGCGTCACCCGGAGTGGGGGCAGGGCCTGGTGCTGGGGTACGAGGAGGACAAGATGACGGTTCTCTTCGACGAGGTGGGGTACAAGACGCTGTCCGTGCGCGTGGTGTCCGAACAGGGCCTGCTGACGCTGGACTAGCCTGAGCCGGGCACCAGCGCGGGGCCCGTCGATTGACCAAGCAGAGCAGGGCGGAAGGGGCATTGCCGTGATCGAGCAGCCGGCGTACACCGGTTTCGGTTTCTCCGACGAGGAGTGGGGGCTGCTGGTCGGCCTGCCGCAGTCGGTGCTGACCGCCGCGAGCGCCGCCGAGTCCGACGGCACCCGCCGGACCATGGCGGAGAACGCGGCCGGCCTGGAGACCATCGCCGCCGGCCGGGAGTCGGCCAGCCCGCTGGTCGCCGCCGTGGCCGGCGAGATCGTGACCCGGGTCGGCGACCCCGAGACCGGCGAGGAGCTGCCGGTCATCGAGCCCGCCGACCCGCGGGCCATGATCGACGACGTGCTGGTGCGGGCCGCCGAGGCCGCCGCGCTGCTGGCTGCCCGGGTCGACGAGGGTGCGGCCGGCGCGTACAAGCACTGGCTGGTGAAGATCGCCGAGCAGGTGGTCGGCGCCGCCTCCAGCGGTGGCCTGCTCGGGCTGGGCGGCGAGTCGGTCAGCGACTCCGAGCGGCGCTTCCGCGACCGGCTCGCCAACGTGCTCAACGACTGACCGGCGACGCGTCCGACGACGCGTCGACACGGGCCCCCTGATCCGCCTCCGGCGCTGGCAGGGGGCCCTTTCGTGCGGTGCCGCGCAGGGCGACCAGCGCCGTCGCCGCGCCCAGCAGCATCGCCACCGTGGCGGCGATCGCCGCGAGGTGCAGCCCGTCGGCGAACGCGAGCCGGGCGGCGTGCAGCACGGCGTCGCCCAGATCGGCCGGCAGCCCCTCGGCCACCGCCAGCGCACCGCCCAACGTCTCGCGGGCCGCGTCGCGGGCGTCGGCCGGCAGTCCGGCGGGCAGGCCGTCGAGAACCTCGCGGCGGTAGACCGCCGCGCCCACGCTGCCCAGGATCGCCATCCCCAGCGCGCCGCCCAGCTCACTGCTGGACTCGGTCAGCGCCGAGGCGACACCGGCCTGCTCCGGCGGCGCCGCACCGAGGACCAGCTCGGTGACCAGCGACATCACCATCACCAACCCGGCCGCGTAGATGCTGGCGCCGAGCAGCAGCAGCCAGAGCGGCGACTCGGGCGTGACCCGGGTCAGCACCAGGAAGCCGAGCACGGCGATCCCGAAACCCGTGCCGATCAGGTACGCCCGCTCGATGCGCTGGGCGAGCGCGGCGGCGGCCGGGGCTACCCCGCCGACCGCCAGGGACGGCACCAGGCTCCACAGTGCCGCCCGCAGCGGGCTCAGGCCGAGCACCAGCTGGAGGTACTGGGTGGTGAAGATGGCGAAGCCGACCAGGGCGAACATCGCCAGCAGGTTGACCGCGAGCGACCCGGCGAAGCCGCGGCGGCGAAACAACGTCAGGTCGATCATCGGGTACGCCCGGGTCCGCTGCCGGTGCAGGAACAGCGCTCCGATCAGCAGGCCGGCGACGATGGCCGCCACCCGGGCGGCGCTGACGCCGTCGCGGGCCATCTCCTTGATGCCGTAGATCACCGGCAGCAGCGCGCCGAGCGACAGCAGCGCACTGACCAGGTCGAACCGCCCAGCGGCCGGATTGCGGAACTCGGGCACCAGGACGGGGGCGAGCAGGAGCAGCAGCACCATCGCCGGAATGTTGATCAAGAAGATCGAGCCCCACCAGAAGTGCTCCAGCAGGACGCCGCTGAGCACCGGGCCGACCGCGATGCCACCGGTGAGCGTGGCGGTCCAGATGCCGATCGCGGTGCCGCGCTGCTTGGCGTCGTGGAACATGTTGCGCACCAGGGCGAGCGTGGAGGGCATCAGGGTGGCCCCGCCGACGCCGAGGACGGCGCGCGCGGCGATCAGCGTCTCGGCGCTGTCGGCGTAAGCGGCCAGCAGGGACGCCGCGCCGAAGGCTGCCGCGCCGAACAGCAGCAGCCGACGCCGGCCGATCCGGTCGCCCAGGGCGCCCATGGTGATCAGCAGCCCGGCCAGCACGAAGCCGTAGATATCGAAGATCCAGAGCTGCTGGGTGCCGGTCGGGCGCAGCTCCTCGCTGATGAACGGGACGGCGAAGTAGAGCACCGACACGTCCATCGAGACCAGGAGCAGCGGCAGCATCAGCACCGTGAACCCGATCCATTCCCGCCGGCCCGCGCGGGGTGTGGTCGTCGCTGTCATGGGAGAACTCCTTCTGCGTATGCCGTACGCTTTAATGCGTAGACCATACGCAGAACTAGGATGGCGAGGCAAGGAGGACATGTGGCGGCGACGAAAGACGACAGCGGCCCGGCGATCCCGCCGGCCGTCGAGAGCGCGTGGGGGTTGCGTGAGCGGCCACCCAAGGGGCCCCGGCCGGGGCTCACCGTGAGCGGCATCGTGGACGCCGCCGTGCGGGTGGCCGACGCCGACGGGCTGGCCGCCGTCTCGATGAGCCGGGTGGCCAAGGAGTTGAGCGCCGCCACCATGGCCCTCTACCGGTATCTCGGCTCCAAGGACGAGCTGCTGATGCTCATGGTGGACGCCGGGTACGGCCCGCCGCCCGGGCCCGCGGCACCGGACGCCGACTGGCGTGCCGGCCTCACCCGCTGGGCCTGGGCCGAGCACGACGTGCTGCGACAGCGACCCTGGCTGCTGCACGTCCCGATCACCGGCCCACCGATCACCCCCCAGCAGCTCGGCTGGCTGGAGGACGGGCTGCGCTGCCTCGACGACACCGCGCTGACCGAGGGCGAGCGGATGTCGGCACTCCTGCTGATCACCGGGTACGTCCGCAACGAGGCCACGCTCACCGCACAGATCACCGAGGGCAGCCGGGCCGCCGGCGTCGAACCGGGCGAGATGATGCCCGCGTACGCCCGGACGGTGGGCCGGCTCATCGACCCGGCCCGCTTTCCGGCGCTGAGCCGGGTGCTCGCCTCCGGTGTGCTCAACCAGGACGACGACCCGAACGAGGAGTTCACGTTCGGCCTCGACCGGATCCTCGACGGCATCGAGGCCCTGATCCTGCGGCGAGCGGTCTGAGGAGCACCCGGATGTTGCACAAGGACACCGTCGACACCACCGTCCTTCCGCCCGGCGAGCGGTTCGGGATGTGGCTGGATCTGGTGGCGCGTACCTCGGCCCCACTGCGGATCCAGTCCGCGCACGCGGACGACTTCGCCGCCCGGGCCGACTTCATCGACCTCGGGGCGATCCAGCTGGTCGAGTACCGGTACCCGTCGCTGGACGCCACCCGCACGCGCAAGCTGGTCAGCCGCTCGGACCCGGAGCTGTACGTGCTCGCCCTCACCACCGGCGGGGTCGGCACGTCCAGCCAGGACGGTCGACGCAGCGAGATCCTGGCCGGCGAGTTCACCTTCTACGACGCGTCCCGCCCGCACGACGTCTGCCACCACGCCACCGAGCCGGAGCGGGACCAGGCCACCTCGATCATCACGCTGATCCCGCACGCCGCGCTGCCACTGCCGCCGCAGCGGATGGCCGCGCTCTACGGTGGCCGGATGTCCGGCAGCGAGGGCGTCGGGGCGCTGCTGGCGCAGTTCCTGCTCCAGATCACCGGGCATCCCGAGCAGTACCATGCCGCCGACGCCAGCCGGCTCGGCGCGGTGGGGCTGGACCTGGCCACCACCATGCTCGGTCGGCACCTGGTCGCCGAGGACGCGGTGCCCACCGAGGTCCGCCGCCGCGCGCTGGTCACCCAGGTGCAGGCGTACGTCCACCGCCACCTCGGCGACGCGACGCTCAGCCCGCAGACCGTCGCGGACGCCCACCACATCTCGCTGCGCACGCTGCACCGGTTGTTCGAGGCCGAGGAGGCCACCGTGGCGTCGTACATCCGGGACCTGCGGCTGGCCCGGTGCCGGCGCGACCTGACCGACCCCGCGCTGCGCACCCAGCCCGTGCAGATGATCGCCGCCCGCTGGGGGTTCGCCGACAAGGCGCACTTCAGTCGGGCGTTCCGGGCGGCGTACGGCATGAGCCCGCAGGCGTACCGGGAGAGTCACTCGGATCCGGCGCGGATCGTCAACCGCCCGGCGTCCATGGTCAACTCGTCGCGGGCAGACTGACAACCAACGCGGCCGACCCGCTGCCCGCCGAGCGGGCGGCGGGTCGTCGCCAACGGGGGCCGTGGCGAGGCGCCCGCCGCCAGACGCGGCGGGCGGCCGCCCGGTGCGTCCCCGATCGCGTGCCGAGGATCCGGTCCCGTCACTTCCCCCCAGGACCGTCGGCGGGGCCGGTCACGCCTTCTCCAGCAGCTCCAACACGACGCGTTCGGCCTCCTCACGCGGCGCCTGCGGGTCCACCGGCGCGACCACGCCGTCGTGATAGAGGTCCACCACCCGAGGGTCCACGTAGGACGTGCGTGCCACGGTGGGCGTGTTGCCCAGCAGCTCGGCGACCTCCCGCATCACCGCGACCACCGCCTTGCGGCGGGCGGTCATCGAGCGGCCCGGGCCGACGGTGGCCAACTCCGTCGCGGCGAGCACCGTGGCGTGCCAGGTGCGGAAGTCCTTCGCGGTCATCTCGCCGCCGCTGGCGTCACGCAGGTACCCGTTGACCTCGTCGCTGCGCACGTCGCGCCACTCCCGGCCGTCCCAGTACCCGAAGAGCCGTTCGGCCCGCCGCCGGCGGCGACGCAGGTTGGTCAGCACCTGGCACAGCTCCGGGTCCTCGATCCGGCGCACCTGCTCGATGCCGCCCTTCGCGGGGAACTCGAAGACCACGCAGCCGCGCCGGGTCCGGGCGTGCTCGGGGCGCAGGGTGGACACCCCGAAGGTCGGCTCGTCGCCGGCCGCGTACTGGTCGCTGCCGACCCGGAACATCCCCATGTCCAGCAAGCGGGCCACCGTGGCCAGCACCCGGTCCCGGCCCAGGCCCCGTCCGCCCAGGTCGTTCCCCACCCGCTCCCGCAGCACCGGCAGCCGCCGGGCCACCTCCAGCATGTGGTCGAACTTCGCCTCGTCCTGCTTCTCCCGCCACAGCGGGTGGTAGACGTACTGCTTGCGCCCGGCCGCGTCGATGCCGGTCGCCTGGATGTGCCCGTTCGGGTACGGCGAGATCCAGACGTCCTGCCACGCGGGCGGGATGACCAACTCCCGCAGCCGGGCCAGCTGCTCGGGATCCCGCACCGGGGCGCCGGTGGGATCGACGAAGTGCCAACCCCTACCGCGCCGGCGACGCCCGTACCCCGGCCGGCCCGGATCACTACGCCGCAATCGCACCGGAGACCCGCACCACCCGTTCCACCTCGTCCACGGCGGCCAGCACCTCGTCGAGCCGCAGAGCCGCCAACGTCGGGTGGCTTCCTACCCCGTCCCACCATCGCCAATCACCTTCGCCGGCCCAGAGCGCGCGGTGTCGGGGCCGATCCGGCGGCGGCCCCCAGTGGGCCGGCGGCACCGGCCCGAAGAGCACCACCGAGGCGATGCCGTACGCGGTGGCCAGGTGAGCAACCCCGGTGTCCCCGCTGACCACCAACCGGGCGTCGGCGACCAGCGCGGCGAGCGCCCCGAGGTCGGTCCGGCCGGCCAGCACGGCGCTCGGCGGCAGGCCGGCCGCGTCGGCCACCCGGGCGGCCAGCGCGCGCTCGTCGGTCGAGCCGGTGAGCAGCACCCGGTGCCCCCGGTCGGTGAGCGCCCGGGCCAGCGCGGCGAACCGCTCGGCCGGCCAGCGCTTGGCGGGGATCTTGCTGCCCGGATGCAGCACGGTCACCCCGGCGGGCAGCCGGCCCGGGGCGGGGCGGCGCAGAGCGAGGTCGGTGCGGTCGGCCGGGATGCCGTACCACGACAGCAGCCGGCACCACCGGTCCACCTCGTGCTCGTCGGCGGCCCACGGCGGGCCGTCGGCGAATCCGGCGGCGCTGTTGGCGAAGGCGAGCAGGCGTCCGGGGCGGGCGGCGGCGAGCAGCCGGTGCGACCGGGGGCCGCGCCCGTGCAGGTTGACCGCGACCTCCGGGGCCGCGCCGGGCCAGGCCGGACGATCCAGCCCGGCGGTGTCCACCAGCCGGTCGACACCGCCGACCAGGTCGACCAGCGGGGCCAGCCCGGCGGGCGCGGCGAGCACCAGCTCCCGACCGGGGTACGCGGCCCGCAGCGCCCGCAGCGCGGGCACCGCGGTGATCAGGTCGCCGACGCCGAGGGCGCGCAGGACGAGGATCACGGGTACGAGGTCTCCTGCTCGGCGCAGACCACCATCTCGCGTACGGCGCAGCCGGGCGGCTGGTTGAGCGCGTACATGATCGCGGCCGCCGTGTCGACGGGGTCGTTGAGGATGGCGTCCGGCCCCGGCTTGTACTGCGGGTCGCGCTCGTCGAAGAACGCGGTGCGCATCCCACCCGGGATGAGCAGGGTGACGCCGACCTGGCCGGCCAGTTCGGCGGCGAGGGCGCGGGTGAAGCCGACCACGCCGAACTTCGCCGCGCAGTACGCGGTGGCGTCGCTGACCGCCTTGACGCCCAGGGTGGAGGCGACGGTGACGATGCGCCCCCGGGACTCCTGGAGAAACGGCAGGGCGGCCCGGATCACCGCGGCGGTGGCCAACAGGTCGACGGCGACGATCCGGTCCCAGGTCTCCCCCGGCACGTCGGCGAGCCGGCCGGGCACGTCCATCCCGGCCGCGGTGACCACCGCGTCCAGGCCACCCGACTGTTCGGCGAGGTGTCGGGTGGCCACCTCGGCGGCCCGGGTGTCGGCCAGGTCGCACTCCGTCCAGGACACCCCGTCGACCGGCGGTTGCCGGTCCAGCACGAGCGGCCGGCCGCCGGAGGCGGCCACCGCGGCGACCACCGCCGCGCCGAGGCCGCTGGAGCCGCCGGTGACCAGGACGGTGGGCCCGGCACCGGGCGAGGCCGCGCTCATCGGGTCCGCTCCCCGCCGGGCAGCACCGACGGCGGCGCCGCGACGTGGTCCGCCTCCGCCGGGTGAGCGGTCGCGCGGTACGCGCCGGTGGCGGGGCCTCCTCCGCCGGAGCGGGCGATCAGCTCGGTGGTGGACCGACCGTCCAGGTAGGGCACCACCACCGTGTGCCCGCCCCAACGGCGCAGGACCTCCGCCTCGGGCAGCGTGCCTGCGTCGCCGCCGCCGGTGGCGTAGTCCCCGCCCTTGACCCAGATGTCCGGGCGCAGCCAGGACAGCGTCGCGTGCGGGGTCGGCTCGTCGAAGATCATGACCGCGTCCACACAGCTCAGCGCGGCCAGCAACCGACCGCGGTCACCCTCGGACATCACCGGCCGGTCCGGCCCCTTCAACCCGGCGACGCTGGCGTCGGAGTTGAGGCAGACGATCAGGCAGTCGCCGAGCTGCCGGGCGGCCTGGAGGGTGGCCACGTGCCCGGCGTGCAGCAGGTCGAAGCAGCCCCCGGTGGCCACCACCGTGCCGCCGGCGGCCCGTACGTCGGCGAGCAGCGCGGCGACCGCAGCCACGCCCACCGGGCCGCTGTTCGTTCGCGACCGCGGGGCTCGCGACCCCGGCTCACTCCTCGCGCCGACCGGACGCACCGGCGGTGGCAGGGCAGCCGCCACTCCCCCGCCCGCCACGTACGCGGACGCCTCGGCGACCGCCGCCTGCACCGCCTCGGAGACCAGCGCGCCCTGGGCCAGCGCGAGACTGGCGGCGGCCGCGAACCGGTCGCCGGCGCCGCAGGTGTCCCCCTCGGCTCTGCCCGG
>NZ_RCVI01000232.1:0-25108 GCF_003667455.1 Micromonospora sp. CV4
CGCCAGCGACACCGCCGCGGCCAGCCGGCCCTTCGCCACCGCGAGCCGACCGGCGAACTCGGCGAGCACATGATCGGCCTCAATCAGCGCGGGTGCGATCGAGGTCAGCTCGCCGCGGAGCCCCGCGAGCCGCCCGTCGGCCGCCGTCGCGGCCCGGCCCGACCAGGCGACTCGCAGGGCCCTGGCGTCCGTGCTCAGCTCACCGGCCCGCCTCTCGACCAGCGCGGGCAGCCCGGCCCACGCGGCTCCCGCGGCCTGCCACGCCCCCGGGTCGGCCGCCCAGGGCTGCGCGTAGCCGATCGCGGGCGGCGGCGGGCCGACCCACTGCGTCTCGGCGCCTGCCGGCCCGGCGACCACGCGCGGGCGGGTCGGCGCGGTCACCGGGGTAGCGCGGCGAGCCGGCGGGCGGCCCGGTCGTCCACCGCCCGGTAGGACTCCACCGCCGTCCGGACCGCCCCGCCCGTCACCGCCACGAGGCCGCCGAGCCGGCCCAGCCAGACGTGCACCGCCGACTCCAGCCCCACCAGCGCCGTGCCGGCCGGCCAGTCGGGTGCCGACACCACCAGCCCGGGCACCCCGACCAGCCCATGCGCCAGCCGGTACGCGTCGTCGTCCAGCGCCCGGGCCACCCCCCGCAACAGCTCCGGTCGGACCGTCAACGGCTCCTCTGTCATCCCCACACCCCCGCGTGCGCCCCGGCATCGACGTATCGACGGTAGGCGGGGCACGAACACCCCGGAGTGCCCTGTGGACAGCCGCCGGCGGCCGTCCACAGGCGTTGCCCACGGCCGGGCCGACGGCTAATCTGCCGCCTTCGCCGCCGGTAGGGTGAGTTGGTGATCGTCGCTGTCGGCATCGACGTCGTCCTGGTCGACCGGTTCGCCCGGTCCCTGGCGCGGACGCCGCTGCTCGCCGACCGGCTCTTCACCGAGGCCGAGCGGTACACCCGCTCCGGCAACCCGCGCTCGCCGGAGTCGCTCGCCGCCCGCTTCGCCGCCAAGGAGGCCGTCGCCAAGGCGCTCGGCGCGCCGGCCGGGCTGAGCTGGCACGACTGCGAGATCGTGCCCGACCCCGACGGCCGCCCCTGGCTGGCGGTCTCCGGCACGGTGGCGGCGGCGGCCGTGGAGCGTGGGGTCAGTCGATGGCATGTCTCGCTGTCGCACGACGGCGGGATCGCGTCGGCGATGGTGATCGCGGAACGGTGACGTCGGCTGGGTGGGCAGTTCCGGCCCGCCCGCGAGCGGAATGGGACGGTGGCATGAGATCGGTGTGGCGGGTGGCCGACGTACGGGCGGCCGAGGCGGGGCTGATGGGCACGCTGCCGGAGGGCACGCTGATGCAGCGGGCCGCCGCCGGGCTGGCCCGCCGGGCGGCGCTGCTGCTCGCGGAGCGGGGCGGGGTGTACGGCGGGCGGGTGCTGCTGCTGGTCGGTTCCGGCGACAACGGCGGCGACGCCCTGTACGCGGGGGAGCGGCTGGCCCGCCGGGGCGTCACCGTGTCCGCCCTGCTGCTCACCCCCGGGCGGGCGCACGCCGCTGGGCTGACCGCGCTGCGGGCCGCCGGCGGCCGGCTGGTGGACCGCCCGACCGGCCCGGTCGACCTGGTCCTGGACGGCATCGTCGGCATCGGTGGCACCGGCGGGCTGCGGGCGAACGCGGACGAGGTGGTCCAGCGCCTCGGTGAGCTGCGCGGGCGGGACGGCGGCCGCGCCACGGTGCTGGCGGTGGACGTGCCGAGCGGGGTGGCGGTGGACACCGGGCATGTGCCGCTGTCCGCGTCCGGTCGGCCCACCGCGGTCCGCGCCGACGTGACGGTGACCTTCGGCGCGCTGAAGCCCGCCCTGGTGGTCGGGCCGGCGGCCCCGTTGGCCGGTCAGGTGGAGCTGGTCGACATCGGGCTGCGGCCGTGGCTGCGGGGCACCCCCGCGCTGAGGGTGACCGAGTGGGCCGACCTGGTCGACTGGTGGCCGACGCTGGGCCCGGCGTCGGAGAAGTACAGCCGGGGCGTGGTCGGTGTGGCGACCGGCTCGGCGACGTACCCGGGCGCGGCGGTGCTCTCCGTCGGCGGGGCGCTGGCCGGGCCGACCGGCATGGTCCGCTACGCCGGCGGCGCCCGGGCCGAGGTGCTGCACCAGCACCCCTCGGTGATCGCCAGCGACCGGGTCGCCGACGCGGGCCGGGTGCAGGCCTGGATCTGCGGCTCCGGGCTGGGCACGGGCGAGGACGCGGCGGCCGAGCTGCGCGCCGTGCTGGCCGCGCCGGTGCCGGTGGTGCTCGACGCCGACGCGCTGACCCTGCTGGTCGACGGCTCGCTCGCGGACCGGCTGCGCGGCCGGGACGCGCCGATCGTCGTGACCCCGCACGACCGGGAGTTCACCCGGCTCTGCGGGGAGGAGCCGGGCGCGGACCGGGTCGCCTCCGCGCTGCGGCTGGCCGCCTGGATGAACGCGGTGGTGCTGCTCAAGGGGGACCGCACGGTGATCGGCACGCCGGACGGTCGGGCGTACGTCAACCCCACCGGCACCCCCGCGCTGGCCACCGGTGGCACCGGTGACGTGCTGGCCGGACTGCTCGGCTCGCTGCTGGCGGCCGGTGTGCCGGCGGACCGGGCGGCGGCCTCGGCCGCGTACCTGCATGGCCTGGCCGGCCGGGAGGCGGCCCGCGGCGGGCCGGTGACCGCGCCCGACGTGGCCACCGCGCTGCGTCCGGTTCTCGCCCGGCTGGGCTGATCGCGTCGCTGCGGACGGGATGGCCGGGTCGGCGGCAGGCACGTGCGTCGCCGCCCACGGTGATCACGGCGGAAAGTAGGCTGGGCGTATGTGGCAGGCCGAGGTACGCGTCGATCTTGACGCGATCCGTGAGAACGTGAGCCGACTCCGGTCCGGCACCACCGCCGAGCTGATGGCGGTGGTGAAGGCCGACGGGTACGGCCACGGCATGATTCCGGCTGCCCGTGCGGCAATCGACGCCGGGGCGGACTGGCTCGGTGTCTGCACCCTCGACGAGGCGCTCACCCTGCGCCGGGCCGGTATCACCGTGCCGGTGCTGGCCTGGCTGCTCGCACCCGGTCTGCCGCTGCACGAGGGCGTCCGCGCCGGCGTGGACCTGGGTGCGGCCAGCCTGCCGCAGCTCGACGAGATGATCGAGGCGAGCCGGCTCGCCGAGCGTCCCGCCCGACTGCACCTGAAGATCGACACCGGGTTGTCGCGGGGTGGAGCGACCGTCGCCGACTGGCCGGCCCTGCTGGACGCCGCCGCGAAGGCGCAGGCGGACGGCCTGATCGAGGTGGTCGGCGTGTGGAGCCACTTCGTGTACGCGGACATGCCCGGCCACCCCACCACCGATCGTCAGCTGGCCGTCTTCCACGAGGGGCTGGCCATGGTCGAGCGGGCCGGGCTGCGGCCGCGCTGGCGGCACCTCGCCAACTCGGCGGCCACCCTGACCCGCCCCGACACCCACTTCGACCTGGTCCGTCCCGGGCTGTCCGTCTACGGGCTCTCCCCGGTGGCCGGCGAGACGTACGGGCTGCGGCCTGCGATGACCGCGCGGGCCCGCGTGATGCTCACCAAGCGGGTGCCGTCCGGCACCGGCGTCTCCTACGGGCACACCTACACCACGGCGAACGACGCGAACCTGGCCGTGGTGCCGCTCGGATACGCCGACGGCGTGCCCCGGCACGCGTCCAACAGCGGGCCGGTGCAGCTCGCCGGCGCGCGGCGGACCATCTCCGGGCGGGTCTGCATGGACCAGTTCGTGCTCGACTGTGGCGACGACCCGGTGGCCGACGGCGACATCGCGACGCTGTTCGGCAGTGGCGCCGACGGCGAGCCGACCGCCGACGACTGGGCCGAGGCCGTCGGCACGATCAACTACGAGATCGTCACCCGGTTCGGCGGCACGCGCGTGCCCCGGGTCTACGACGGTGAGCGGGCATGAGTCCGTACCGCATCCCGCGACCGCGGACCGCGGCCGGCCGGGTCGCCGGGCTGGTCGGCGCCGCGGTCGGCGTGGCCGCGGCCGGCCTGGCGGCCGGCGTCGCGACCGAGCGCACACTGGTCCGCCGGCTCAAGGCCGACCCGACCGACCGCTACGCGCACGAGACGTTCGGCGAGCAGCGGTACGACGACGCGTTCCGGTTGGAGCTGCCGGACGGCACCGACATCCACGTCGAGGTGATCGAGCCGACCCGGCCGGTGCCCGGGCACCCGACGGTGGTGCTGGTGCACGGCTTCTGCCTGGACATGGGCACGTTCCACTTCCAGCGCCAGATGCTCGCCGCGCGCGGCGACTACCGGATCGTGACGTACGACCAGCCCGGTCACGGCCGGTCCGGCCGGCTGGAGACCGGCGAGTACGACCTCGCCACACTCGGCCAGACGCTGCGCCGGGTGATCGACCGGACCACGCCCGAGGGGCCGTTGGTGCTGGTCGGCCACTCGATGGGTGGGATGACCATCATGGCGTTCGCCGAGTTGTTCCCGGAGCTGTTCGGCAACCGGGTGGTGGGCACCGTGCTGATGGCCACCTCGGGCGGGCTGATCGCGGAGACCAAGCTGGTCGCGCCGGCCCTGCTCGGCCGGGTCGGCGGCCCGGTGCTGTTCATGGTCAGCAACGCAACCCGGTACGGCGGGCCGGTGATCGACAAGGCCCGCAAGTCGACCTCGAACGTGGCCTGGCTCCTCACCCGCAAGTACGGCTTCGGCACCCGTAAGCCCAGCCCGGCGCTGGTGTCCTACGTGGAGACGATGAACTCGCGGACGTCGGCCGACACGGTGACCCGCTACCTGCGGACCCTGGCCACCCACTCGCGCTTCCCGGCGCTCGCGGCGTTGGCCGACACGCCGGTGCTGGTGGTGGTCGGCGACAAGGACATGATCACTCCGGTGACCCACTCGGAGGAGATCGTCCGGCGGTTGCCGCACGCCGAGTTCGTGAAGATCGAGGACAGCGGGCACGTGGTGATGTTGGAGCACGCGGACGAGGTCAACGCCGCGCTGGCGCGGTTCCTCGAGTCGCTGGAGAGCGTGGAGGAACGGTGAGTCACGTCGTCAAGCTGCCCGCCGTCGAGGACACCCGGGAGTTCGGCCGCCGGTTGGCCGGGCTGCTGCGCGCCGGTGACCTGGTGCTGTTGACCGGGCCGCTGGGTGCCGGCAAGACCGCCCTCACCCAGGGCATCGGGGCAGGCCTCGGTGTGCTCGGGGACATCACCTCGCCCACGTTCGTGATCGCCCGGGTGCATCGGCCCGACCCGGCCCGGGGCGGTCGGGTGGCGCTGGTGCACGCCGACGCGTACCGGCTGGGTGACGCCACGGACCCGCGCGCCGAGATCGACGACCTGGACCTGGACGCCTCGGTGGACGAGTCGGTGACCGTGGTGGAGTGGGGCGAGGGCCTGGTGGAGCAGTTGGTGGACGCACACCTGCGGGTCCGCATCGACCGCCGCGACGACGACACCCGGATCGTCGAGCTTGATCCGGTCGGTGGAGACTGGGCCCGGCGGCTCGCCGAGTTGGCATAGGCCGCCGGGTCGCTGTCGTACCCGGTGCCTAGAGTGCGGGGGACCGACCCGCGCTGTGAAAGGTTCCTGATGGCCGACGACGCCCCCGCCCTGGATCTGCTGGCCCTGCTGCCGGAGCAGTGGCGTGCCGTGCTCACCCCCCATCTGGATCCGGCCCGCACCGCCGCGTTGGCCGAGTTCGTCGCCAGGGAGTACGAGACGCAGACCGTCTTCCCACCCCTGGCGGACCTGTTCTCCGCATACCGGCTCTGCCCGCCGCAGAGCACCCGGGTGCTGATCCTCGGGCAGGACCCGTACCACCGGGCCGGGCAGGCACACGGGCTGAGCTTCAGCGTCCGGGACGGGGTGGCGGTGCCGCCGTCGCTGCGCAACGTGTTCAAGGAGCTGGGCGAGGACCTCGGCGTGCCCAAGCCGCGCAGCGGCAACCTCGACGGCTGGGCCGCGCAGGGTGTGCTGCTGCTCAACGCGGTGCTGACGGTCCGTCAGGCCACCCCGGGCTCGCACGCCAACTCCGGTTGGGAAGAGTTCACCGACGCCACGATCCGGGCGCTGGACGCGTCACCGGACCGGGTGGTCTTCCTGCTCTGGGGCGGGTACGCCCGTAAGAAGGCCGCCCTGGTCACCAACCCGCAGCACGTGGTGCTGGAGGCCGGCCACCCCAGCCCGATGAACCCGCGTGGCTTCCTCGGCAGCCGGCCGTTCAGCGCGGCCAACAAGGCGCTCGCCGATGCCGGCCTGCCCACCATCGACTGGGAGCGCACCGCCGGCTGACCCGGTCCGCCGACGGGTCAGGACCGTCGCTTCCCGCTGGCGGCCTGCCGGGCGCGGTGACGGCGCAGCAGGTCGGCCGCCCGCGGCTCGGTCAGCTCCAGATCGACCAGCGGCACGACACGGTAACTCCGGGCACCGTGGCGCACCTCGATCGTTTCGGGCAGTTCGTCGCACATCGTGGCCCTGATCTCGCCGTACCGGGTCGTCCAGAGGTGCTCGCCCTGCTCCTCGGGCTCCAACCAGACCCCGCCGAACTCACCCCAGCGGGCATTCCACCGCTGGCCGTAGGCCTCCTCCAGCCAGCGGGTGAACCGTTTCGAGTCCTGCCAACGCACGGCGATCTCCAGCGCCTCGACCGGCACCGGCGCGCCCTGCAACAGCGCCGCCGTGCTTCCGGTGATCACCTGCGGGAAGTCGGCGAGCCGGTCCAGCATCCGGTGCAGTCCCAGCTCGTCGATCCGCTCGGCGATCGGCCGGGCGGCCAGGTCGTCGATCCGGGCGTCGAGGTGTGCGTCCAGAGGCTCGACCCCGACGACCAACTGCACGTCCATCGCGGCGAGCAGCCGCTCCAGCAGCGGGATACTGGGCGACCGATCCCCGCGCTCGATCCGGGCGACGGCCGCCTGGCTGACCCCGGCCAGGCCGGCCAGCTCCCGCTGGTTCAGCTCGCGCAGGTGCCGTTGCTGTCGCACGACAGCGCCGAGGAGGGGGACGAGGCGAGTGGAGGACATCCCGGCATCGTGGATCAGACGAAGCGGCGGCGATACCGGTGAGGCAATTTGTCGACTCACGGGGCGCCAGTGGGGAGCCGATCCCGGGAGGACGACGTGCCTCGGGGCGGCGGGCCTCGCTCTGATGAGCCTGATACCTGTGAGGCATAAATATGCCTGAGAGGTATCACGCTCATGAGGGTGACCGACCCCCCAACCCAAGCCCCGCGCATTCGCCGGGGCCACCGGGTGATGGGCCGGGCTGGGGCGGCTAGGCTGGCTAACCGTGCTCGTACTCGTGGTGGACAGCTCGACCCCCGCGGTGACCGCCGCGCTGGTGGAGGTCTCGGCGGACGGTGTGGCGTCCCGGGCGCACCGGTGCACGGTCGACGCCCGCGCGCACGGCGAACTGCTGGCCCCTCAGGTCGACGCGGTCCTCGCCGATGTCGACGCGCGTCCGCAGGACCTGGGCGCCATCGTCGCCGGGCTCGGGCCGGGGCCGTTCACCGGGCTGCGGGTGGGCCTGGTCACCGCCGCCACAATGGGCCAGGTGCTCGGCATCCCAACCTACGGCGTCTGCTCGCTGGACGGCATCGGCTACCCGGCGGCGGCCGGCGAGCCGGTGCTGGCCGCCAGTGACGCTCGCCGCAAGGAGCTCTACTGGGCCGTCTACGACGGCACCGGTCAGCGGATCGTCGGGCCCGAGGTGTCCACGCCCCCCGTGGCCGCCGCCCGCGCCCGGGAACTGGGAGCGACGGTCGCGGTCGGCGACGGTGCCCACCGGTACGCCGAGACCCTGGGCCTGCCGGTCCGGGTCGAGCCGCGCTACCCCGACGCCGGCGTGCTGGCACTGCTCGCCGGCGAGCGGATCCGGGCCGGCGCGCCCGGTGAACGGCTCACCCCGCTCTACCTGCGCCGGCCGGACGCCGTGGTGGCGACCGGCCGCAAACCGGTCCTCCCATGAGCGTGCGGCTGGACCGGTTCCGCTGGTGGCACATCGACCAGGTGTTGCCGATCGAGGCAGACCTCTTCGGCGCCGAGCAGTGGTCGCCGGCGATGTTCTGGAACGAGCTGGCCAACGGGCACCACTACCGGGTCGCCACCGACGACGACGGCACGGTGCTGGGCTACGCCGGGCTCGCCGGGGCTCCGCCGGACGAGGTGTGGGTGCAGAACATCGCGGTCCGCCGTGACGCGCAGCGGCGCGGCGTCGGCCGTGCCCTGCTGGAGGAGCTGCTCGCCGAGGCGGCCCGGGTCGGCGCCCGCAGCACCCTGCTGGAGGTCGCCGTGGACAACGCCCCCGCCCAGCGGCTCTACGCGACGTACGGGTTCGAGCCGATCGGGGTGCGACGCGGCTACTACCAACCGAGCAACACCGACGCGCTGGTCATGCAGCGCGTCGCCGAGCCGACCGGGGACGGACCACACGACCATGGCTGACGAACCGCTGATCCTGGGCATCGAAACCTCCTGCGACGAAACCGGCGTCGGCATCGTGCGGGGACACACCCTGCTGGCCGACGCGCTCGCCTCCAGCGTCGAGGAGCACGCCCGGTTCGGGGGCGTGGTGCCCGAGGTGGCCAGCCGGGCCCACCTCGAGGCCATCGTGCCGACCATGGACCGGGCGCTGCGCGACGCGGGCGTCACCCTGGCCGACATCGACGCGATCGCGGTCACCTCCGGCCCCGGGCTGGCGGGCGCGCTGCTGGTCGGCGTCGCCGCCGCCAAGGGGTACGCGCTCGCCGCGGAGAAACCGGTGTACGGCGTCAACCACCTGGCGGCGCACGTCGCCGTGGACACCCTCGAACACGGCCCGCTGCCCGAGCCCGCCATCGCGCTGCTGGTGTCCGGCGGGCACTCCTCCCTTCTGCTGATCGACGACCTGGCCCGGGGCGTCACCCCGCTCGGCGCCACCATCGACGACGCGGCCGGCGAGGCGTTCGACAAGGTCGCCCGGCTGCTCGGACTGCCGTTCCCGGGCGGCCCGCCCATCGACCGCGAAGCCCGGGCCGGCGACGCCGCCGCGATCGCCTTCCCGCGCGGCCTGACCGCCGCCAAGGACCTCGCCGCGCACCGGTACGACTTCTCGTTCTCCGGACTGAAGACGGCGGTGGCCCGCTGGGTGGAGGCGCGCCAGCGCGCCGGCGAGCCCGTGCCGGTGGCCGACGTCGCCGCGTCCTTCCAGGAGGCGGTCTGTGACGTGCTGACCACCAAGGCGCTCGCCGCCTGCCGGGCGAACGGCATCGAGACCATGGTGATCGGCGGCGGCGTGGCGGCGAACTCGCGGCTGCGCGCGTTGGCCGAGCAGCGGGCCGAGAAGTACGGCATCCGGGTCCGGGTCCCCCGGCCGAAGCTCTGCACCGACAACGGGGCGATGGTCGCCGCGCTCGGATCGCACCTGGTCGCCGCCGGGGTCGCGCCCAGCCGGCTGGACCTGCCGGCCGACTCGGCGCTGCCGTTGACCACGGTCAGCGTCTGACGGGGGCGACGGACATGATCGTGCGGATGTGGGAGGCGCGCGCCGAGGCGTACGGCGTCGCGGACCTGATCACCTGGGTGTGCGACACCGCCCTGCCCGAGGTGGAGCACGACCCGCTGCACGTGTCCAGCGAGGTCTTCTCGTCCACCGACCACCGGGTCGTGGTCATCTCCAAGTGGCGCAGCAACCCGCGCCCGTTGCCCGAGCCGCCCGCGCTGCTGGTGGCCCGCGCCCCGCACTCCTGGGACTTCACCCAGGTCGACCGCTGACCCCGCCGACCCGCTCTCCGTGGTGAGCTGCGGCACCTTCGGGCGGTAATTGATTCGCCCGGACCAGGGTCGCCGCCTAGCGTCGAGCCGCTATGCGCTTCTCACCGGCCGGCGAAACCGGCGTACCCGATACCCGGTCGGCGACCCGCTACCTGATCTGGTTGGCGGGCCGGCACAAGCGGCTGTTCACCGCCGGCATCGCGCTCGGCGTGGTGTGGATGGTGGCGCAGGCGCTGATGCCGGCCGCCGTCGGCCGGGCCGTCGACGGGTTGGCACGCCGCGACGAGGACGCCCTGCTCACCTGGGGTGTGGTGCTGCTCGGGCTGGGCGTGCTCCAGGCGGCAGCCGGGATCCTGCGGCACCGCTGCGCCGTGCACAACTTTCTGGCCGGGGCGTACCGGACGGTGCAGTTGACGGTGGAGGCGGCGAACCGGCTCGGCGCCGCGCTGCCCCGCCGGGTCGCCGCCGGCGAGGTGGTGAGCATCGGCACCGCCGACATCGGCCAGATCGGGAACGCCATCGACATCACCGCCCGCGGCACCGGTGCGCTGGTCGCGATCGCCACCGTCGCGGTGATCCTGCTGAACGCCTCGGTGCCGCTCGGGCTGGTCGTGGTGCTCGGCGTACCGCTGCTGATGGCGGTGGTGGCGCTGCTCATCCGGCCGCTGCACCGCCAGCAGCAGGCGTACCGGGACGCGGAGGGAGCGCTCACCACCCGGGCCGGCGACATCGTCTCCGGGCTGCGGGTGCTGCGCGGAGTCGGGGGCGAACCGGTGCTCTCCGCCCGCTACCGGGCGCGGTCGCAGGAGCTGCGTACGCGTGGCCTGCGGGTGGCCCGGGTCGAGTCGCTGCTGGAGGCGGCGCAGGTGCTGCTGCCGGGCGCGTTCCTGGTGCTGGTGACCTGGCTGGGCGCCCGGTTCGCGTTGCGCGACCAGATCAGCGCCGGGCAACTGGTCGCCTTCTACGGCTACACGGCGTTCCTGGTCAACCCGCTGCGCAACCTCACCGAGGCGGTCGACAAACTGACCCGTGGGCACGTGTCCGCCCGCCGGGTGGTCCGGCTGCTGCGACTTGACCCGGAACTGGTCGATCCGGCGCAGCCGGTGGCGCTGCCGGACGGTCCGGGGGAGCTGGCCGACCCCGACTCCGGGGTGGTGGTGCTTCCCGGCCGGTTCACCGCGCTGGCCGCCACCGCCCCCGAGGACGCGGCCGCCATCGTGGACCGGCTCGGCCGGTACACCGACTCGAATGCCACGCTGCACGGCGTACCGCTGCGGTCGCTGGCGCTGGCGGCGGTGCGCGCGCGGATCCTGGTGGCCGACAACGACGCACATCTGTTCACCGGCCGGCTCCGCACGGAGCTGGACCCGCGCGACCGGGGCGACGACGCGGCACTCGCCGCGGCGCTGGTCGCGGCGAGCGCGACGGACATCGTCGAGGCGCTGCCCGACGGGCTGGACAGCCCGGTGGCCGAACGCGGCCGGGAGTTCTCCGGCGGGCAGCGGCAGCGGTTGCGGTTGGCCCGCGCGCTGGTCGCCGATCCGGAGACGTTGCTGCTGGTCGAGCCGACCAGCGCGGTCGACGCCCACACCGAGGCCCGGATCGCGCTGCGGTTGGGTGACGCGCGTGCCGGCCGGACCACCCTGGTCTGCACCACCAGCCCGCTGGTGCTCAGCCGAGCCGACCGAGTGATCTTCGTGGAGGACGGCAAGGTGGTGGCCGAGGGGACGCACGCCGAACTGCTGGACGGTGAGCCGCGCTACCGGGCGACGGTCAGCCGGGAGGAGGACTGATGGCCACCGCACTGCCGGTCGCCGACGCGCGGCAGGTCCGCCGGTACGCGCGCACGCTGGTCCGCCGGCATCCACGCGCGCTGGCCGCCGCGCTCGGCCTGCACGCGCTGGCCGCTGCCGCCGGGTTGGCCGCGCCGCGGCTGCTCGGCGACCTCGTGGAGGGCATCTCCCGGGGCGTCGGTGAGTCCACCGTGGACCGGATCGCGCTGCTCATCGGCGGTTTCGTGCTGGCCCAGTCGGTGCTGGTCCGGTTCGCCCACCTGGCCTCGGCGCGGCTCGGTGAGCGGGTCCTCGCCGAGCTGCGTGAGGAGTTCGTGGACCGGATCCTCGACCTGCCGCTGGCCACCGTCGAGCGGGCCGGCACCGGGGACCTGCTCACCCGCACCTCCCGGGACGTCTCCGCGCTGTCGCGGACCGTCCGCCTGGCGGTGCCCGAGACGCTGATCGCGGTGGTCACCACCGGGTTCATTCTCGGCGCGCTGCTGTTGATCGGCCCGCTGCTGGCGGTGCCCTGCCTGCTGGCGGTGCCGATGCTCTGGGCGGGCACCCGCTGGTACCTGCGCCGCGCCCCCGCCGGCTACCTGCGGGAGAACGCCGCCTACTCGGACATCACCGACGGGATCAGCGAGACCGTCGAGGGCTCGCGGACCACTGAGGCGTTGCGGCAGCAGGCGCGCCGGCGGGCCCGCACCGACGTGGACATCCGTCGCTCGTACGCGGCGGAGCGGTACACCCTCAACCTGCGGACCGTCTTCTTCCCGGTGGCCGAGATCGGGTACGTGGTGCCGGTGGTGGCCACGCTGCTGATCGGCGGCTGGTTCTACCTGCGGGGCTGGGTCAGCCTCGGTCAGGTCACCGCGGCGACCCTCTACGTGCAGCAGCTGGTGGACCCGGTCGACCGGCTGCTGTCCTGGCTGGACGAACTTCAGGTGGGCGGCGCCTCGATGGCCCGCCTGCTGGGGGTGGCCCGCACCGGCGACAGCCCCGCCGCCGACGCGCGGCCCGCCGGCACCGCGCCGGCCCCTGCCGCCTCCGTCGACGGGGGCGCGGAGCAGCTCGCCGCCCGCGATGTCCGGTACGCGTACCGGGCGGGGCGGGACGTGCTGCACGGGGTGACCCTGGTCCCGCGGCCGGGGGAGAAGCTGGCCATGGTGGGGCCTTCCGGCGCCGGCAAGTCCACCCTGGGGCGGCTGCTGGCCGGGGTGCACGCCCCGCGCAGCGGCTCGGTGACCGTGGACGGCCGGCGGCTGGAGGAGCTGCCGCTGGGCGAGCTGCGCTCGCACGTCGCCCTGGTCACTCAGGAGCACCACGTCTTCATCGGCTCGCTGCGGGAGAACGTGGCCATGGTCCGGCCGGGCGCCGAGCCGGCGCGGGTGCGGGCGGCGCTCGCCGCGGTCGCCGCCCTGGACTGGGCGGAGGCGCTGCCCGACGGGCTGGACACCGTGGTCGGCGCGGGTGGCCACCCGCTCTCCCCGGCGCAGTCGCAGCAGGTGGCGCTGGCCCGGCTGGTGCTGGCCGATCCGCACACCCTGGTCCTGGACGAGGCGACCTCGCTGATCGACCCGCGTGCCGCCCGGGAGCTGGAACGTTCCCTGGCGGCCGTGCTGGCCGGCCGTACCGTCATCGCCATCGCGCACCGGCTCTTCTCGGCGCACGACGCCGACCGGGTGGCGGTGGTGGAGGACGGCCGGATCACCGAGCTGGGCCCGCACGACGAGCTGGTGGCGGCCGGTGGCTCGTACGCGGCGCTGTGGCGCTCCTGGCACCACAGCGACGAGCCCGGCGACCGGTCGCCACCAGCGGGGTGACCGCCGACGGTCAGGTGCGGCGCAGCATCCGGTAGGTGGCGATCCCGCCGGTGCCCAGCGCGGCGAGGAAGACCAGCCAGACGACGGTGCTGCTGACCCCGACCTGCGGGCCGGTGTTCGCGGCGGCGGCGGCCAGCAGCCCGTCGTTGCCGGGGGCGGGCAGCGCCGCGGGCGGCAGCTCCGGCCAGCGCACCAGGTTGGTGCTCTCCAGCATCTGCATGTGGTGCATCACGAAGCCGTTGGCGTCGTCGCAGAGCTTGCGGACGGTGGCGTCCCGGGTGCTCGCCCGCACCGCGCCTATCACCGGGAAGATCTTGCCGTGGGCCACCCGGAGCCGGGTGACGAAGATCTGGTCGAACCGGGCGCCGGAGGCCTTCTGCATCTCCGACAGCCAGCCCTTCTGCTCGGCGGTCGGCTCGGACGGGATGGCCGCACCCAGCTTGTTGGCGGCGTCCACGACGAGCTGGTCGAGCTTCTGGTGCTCGTTGGCGATGCCCGCGCCGATCTCCCGGACCTTGGCCGACTGTCCCTTCTCGGCGGCCATCTGACCGGCCGGCATCTCCCACAAGCCGGCCAGCCGCACACCGTTGAGCAGGGTCATGTCGGCGGCGTTGAGCTGCTGCCCGCCGGCGGGCGCGGCGACGGCCACGCCGGGCAGGACACCGACCCCCGCGATGACGGCGATGAGCAGCATCGCCGCCCGGTGGGTCCGGTTGCCCAGCCGGCGACGGGCGGATCTGAGCGGTGCCATGTCTGCGGTGCCTCCTCGGTCCGGACCGAAACGCGTCTGGACCGGGCAGCCGTGTGTCGCCGGCTGCCCGTCCGTCCACTGATACGGACTGACCGCCCGATCAGTTCACCGGTTGCCGGCGCGGATCAGCGGGTGGCGGCGAGGAAGCCGCCGAGCAGCAGCAGGGTGAGCGCGGCGACGGCGAAGAGCACCAGCAGTTCCCGGCGGCCGTGCCCGGGATCGCCGCCGGCCGAGGCGTCGGCGGCCGGGTCGGGCAGGGCCGGCAGGTCGCGGGTCAGGGCGGCCAGGTCTCCGAGGGTGCGGGTGCTCCACACCGCGCCCACCCGGTCGGAGAACTCGTCGAGGGTGAGCCGGCCCGCGGTGGTGTGCCGGTGCAGCTCGGCGACCACCCGGTTGCGGTCGTCGTCGGAGGCGCGCAGCTCGACATCCACGTCGGACAGGGTACGCGGATCAGCCCACGTCGAGGGGGTCGGCGAGCAGCCGTTCGAAGGCCAGCTCGGCGGCGCCGATCAGGGGCGCGTCCTCGCCCAGTTTGGGGGTGCGCAGCCGGACGTGCTCCAGGCAGGCGCCGAGCGCGTTGGAGTTGAGCCGGCTGCGGATCTGGGCCGCCGCGGCGAGGTAGAGGTCGCGCATGGTGCCGCCGAAGATGACCATCTCGGGGTTGAAGACGTTGACCAGGTTGGCCACCCCGAAGCCGAGCCAGTCGCCGGCCTGGCGAACCGCCGTCTGGGCCCGGGCGTCACCCCGGTCGGCGGCGTCGAAGACGGCCAGCAACGCGTCCCGGCCGCGGGCGTCGGAGCGGCCGGCCGCACGGAGCAGCCCGTGCTCGCCGATCTCGGTCTCCCAGCAGCCCCGGGAGCCGCACTCGCAGGGCATGCCGTCGCGGACCACCTTCATGTGGCCGACCTCGCCGCCGTACCCGCCGTGCCCGGTGAGCCGACGCCCGCCGGCGATGATGCCGGCGCCCACGCCGACGTCGCCGTACAGGTAGATGACGTTGTCGCAGCCGGCGGCGACACCTCGCGCGTGCTCGGCGAACGCGGCCACGTCGGCCACGTTGCCCACCGTGATCGGCACGTCGATGCCCAGTTCGGCGCCGAGGGCCGCGCCGATCGGTTCGTCCACCCAGCCGGTGGTCGGGCCGAGCCGGACCAGGCCGTCGTCGCGGCGGACCATGCCGCAGACGGCGACGCCGGCGCCCACGCAGATCGCGTCGCCGGGCACCGCCTGCTGCATCTCCTTGACCGCGCCGGCCAGCAGCGGCGCGGCCTCGGCGGCGAGCAGGCCGCGCGGTCGGTCCAGTTCCCGGCGGTCCAGCACCGCGCCGCCCAGGCCGACGCGGGCGGCGCGCAGCCGGTCCACCTCGACGGAGTACGCGTACGCGTAGACCCGGGCCGATTCGGGCCGGACGACCAGTGATGGCCGTCCGGCCCGGCCGGTCTCCTTCGGCGCACCTTCGCTGACCAGTCCCACCGCGGACAGGTCGGCGGTCAGCGCGCCGATGGTGCTGCGGTTGAGGCCCAGCGTGGTGGTGAGTTCGGCACGTGTGGTCGCCCCGTGGACGTGCACGTGCCGCAGCAGTGCCCCGAGGTTCTGCCGTCTTACCTCGTCCTGGCTTGGTGCCGGGCGCATCGCGGTGCTACCTCCCGCGGTCAGCGGGTGCCGGTGGCTGCCGCGCGGCGTCGGGAGAGCGCGTCGACGCTGGCGGCGAGCAGCAGGACGACGCCGGTGACCACGTACTTGATTCCCGCGCTGTATCCCATCAGGCCCATCCCGTTTTCGATGACCGCGACCACCGCGCCGCCGAGCACGGCGTCGAGGACGCGGCCCTTGCCGCCGAAGAGGCTGGTGCCGCCGATCACTGCGGCGCCGACCGCGTAGAGCAGTACGTTACTGCCCCCGGTGTTCGGGTCGACGGAGTTGGCTCGGCTGGCAGCCACGATGCCACCGATGGCGGCCATCGAGGAGCAGATCACGAAGACCGAGATGCGGATGCGGTCCACTTCGATGCCGGCGCGACGGGCCGCCTCCCGGTTGCCGCCCACGGCGTAGATGTGCCGGCCGTAGCTGGTGCGCTGGAGCACGAAGGTCCAGATGATCAGCAGCGCCGCGATGACCGGCACCACGATCGGCACGCCCTTGAGCGAGACGATCAGCACGTTGCGGCTGCGCTCCAGGTTGAGGATGTACACGGCCGTACCGAGGATGACGGCGAGCCCTGCGATCCGCAGCGCCACCACCGCGATCGGATCGGTTATCAGGCCGCGGGCCACCCGGTTGCGGTGGCGCAGGAGTTGCACCGCCGCGTAGCCGACGACCGCGAGGACGGCCAGCACCCAGCCCAGGGTGGGGGCGAGGTTGCGGTTGGCGATGGCGACCAGCACCTCGTCGCGGACGGAGATGTTGGTGCCCTCCTTCACGAGCAGCAGCACGATGCCCTGGAAGGCGAGGAAGGCGGCGAGGGTGACCACGAAGGACGGAATGCCGATCTTGGCGACCAGCAGGCCGAGGCTGGTGCCGATGACCACACCGGTGGCGACCGCGGCGAGCACGGCGACCCACCAGGGGTAGCCCAGCACGGTGACCACGTTGGCCAGCACCGCCGCGCAGACGCCGCTGGCGAAGCCGGCGGAGAGGTCGATCTCGCCGAGCAGCAGCACGAAGACCAGGCCCATCGCGATCAGCGTGACCGCGGCGCCCTGGGTGAAGAGGTTGGCGAAGTTGCCGGCCGACAGGAACGACGACGGCCGCATGATCGCGAAGACGGTGCAGAGCACGATCAGGCCGAGCACCGCCGGCAGCGCGCCGACGTCGCCGCCGCGTACCCGGCTCCAGTAGGTGCGGACGTGTCCGCCGACGGTCGGCGGTGGTGTGACGGCCGCGGGGCCGTCCTTCCGCACGGCGGTGGTGGTCATCGGTGGCCTCCTGAGATCGAGTCGGCCGGCTGCGCGCCGTCGCCGTTGCTGCCCGGGTCGGTGGCGAGGCCGAGCCCGCCCGAGCGCCCGGCGGTGATCAGTTCGACCACCTGGGCATGGGTGATGTCGGTGGTCTTCACCTGGGCGACCATCTGGCCGAGGTACAGCGCGGCGATCCGGTCGGAGACGGCGAAGACGTCGTTCATGTTGTGCGAGATGAGCACCACGGCCAGGCCGTTGTCGGCGAGCCGGCGGACCAGTTCGAGCACCTGGGCGGTCTGTGCCACGCCGAGCGCCGCGGTCGGCTCGTCCAGGATGACCAGCCGGCTGTTCCACAGCACCGCCTTGGCGATGGCCACGGTCTGGCGCTGACCGCCGGAGAGGCTGGAGACGTGCTGGCGCAGTGAGGTGACGGTGCGGATGGAGAGCCCGGCCAGCGTCTCGGCGGCGAGCTGTTCCATGGTCGGCTCGTCCAGGATGATGCCGCTGCGCCGCTCCCTGCCGAGGAACATGTTCTGCACGATGTCGAGGTTGTCGCAGAGCGCGAGGTCCTGGTAGACGACCTCGATGCCGAGCGCGGCGGCGTCGCGGGGGTTGCCGATGTGGACCGGCTCGCCGTTGAACAGGAACTCGCCGGCGTCGGTGGGGTGGATGCCGCTGATGCATTTCACCAGGGTCGACTTGCCGGCGCCGTTGTCACCGACCAGCGCGGTCACCTCGCCGGGATGGACGGTGAAGGCGACGTCGCGGAGCACCTGGACGGGACCGAAGCTCTTGTCGATCCCGCGTAGTTCCAGCAGGGGGGTCGTGGACACGGGGGTCTCCTTCTCAAGGGAGGGTCGGGGGCCGTCCGGCGGGCGCCGCCCGGCACGGGAGGGTGCTCCCGTGCCGGGCGGCGAGGGTCGTCCCGGCGGGTACTGCGGCGTCGGTCAGCTGATGCCGGCGTCGGCGCAGAGCTTGGCGTACGCCCCGGTGCAGACCTCTTCCTTGGTCACGTAGCCGTCGGCGATGACGTCCTTGACGTTCTCCTTGTAGATGGCCTTCGGGGTGAGCAGCACCGAGGGGACGTCCCGGCCGCCCTCCGGGTCCTTCACCGTCTGGCCGGTGTCCTTCTTCTCGCCCTTGGCGAGCGCGATGGCCAGGTCGGAGGCGGCCTTGGCCTCTTCCCGGACCGCCTTGTAGACGGTCATGCACTGGTCTCCGACGAGGATGTTCTGGAGGCCTTCCGGGGTGGCGTCCTGCCCGGTCACCGGCACCTTGCCGTTGAGCTTGTTCTTCTTCAGGACCGAGATGGCCGCGTTGCCGAGGCCGTCGTTGGCGGCCAGCACACCGTCGATCTTGCCGCTGGCCTTGGTGAGCTGCTGCTCGAAGATCGTCGCGGCCTGCGCGTTGTCCCAGGCCGGCACGGCGTCCTCGGGGCCCTTGGTGTATTCCTTGGCGTCGAACTTCGGCTTGAGCACCGAGTCGTAGCCGTTCTTGAACAGGGTGGCGTTGTTGTCGGTGGGGGAGCCGTTGAGGTACGCCACGACCGGGTTCTTGGCGCCCTGGTCGGTCAGGCACTTGACCAGGCCCTCGCCCTGGAGCTTGCCCACGGTCTCGTTGTCGAAGCTGACGTAGTACTGGGCCGAGCCGCCCAGGGTGAGCCGGTCGTAGTCGATGGTGGCGACGCCCTGCGACTTGGCCTTGTCGAGCACGGCCTTGCCGGTGCCGGAGTCCAGGTTGACGATCATCAGGGCGGTGACGCCGCTGGTGATCATCTGGTCGGCGATGGTCTGGAAGGCGGTCTTGTCGTTCTGGGCGTTCTGGATGTCGTACTTGACGCCGGCGGCCTTGAACGCCTCTTCGAGGAACCGTCGGTCCGCGCTCTCCCAGCGGGCGGAGGACTTGCTGTCGGGGAGGATCACGCCGATTTTGGGGGTCTTGGCGGAGCTGGCCTGGTCGTCGCCGGCGTCGTCGCCGCAGGCGGTCATGCTGCCGGTCGTGAGCAGGCCCACGACGGCGATGGTGAGGAGCCCCTTACGCATGTGCAGGGTCCTTTCGGGGTGGGGGAAGGTGTTCTTTTGTTGTGCCCGGCAACGTATTGCGCCTCGCGCGCGGCCCACAAGACCGGCGGGGCGTCAAGTTTGTTGGGAGCGATAACAATTCAGCAACGCCACCGTCACTCCCCGGTCATCCAGGGGAGTTGACCATGGAGGGCAGCCGTCAGCGGGTCTGCAACGCCGCCGTGCGCGCCTCGGTCAGCGCCACCAGATCCGCCGCGGCCAGTTCGAGTTGCAGGCCGCGCCGGCCGGCGGAGACATAGATCGTCGGCAGGTCCAGCGCGGAGGCGTCCAGCACCGTGGGCAGTCGCCGGCGCTGCCCGAGCGGGCTGATCCCGCCCCGCACGTAGCCGGTCGCCCGCTCGGCGACCGCCCGCTCGGCCAGCGCCGCCCGCTTGCCGCCGACCGCCGCCGCGAGCGCCTTGAGGTCGAGCTCACCGGTGACCGGAACGACCGCCACGGTGAGCGCGCCGTCGACCTCGGTCACCAGCGACTTGAACACCCGCTCCGGGGGTACGCCGAGCGCCGCCGCCACCAGCGCGCCGTAGTTCGGCGCGTCCGGCGCCACCCGGTACGGGTGGGTGCGGTGCGCGATCCCGTGCTTGGCCAGCAGCGCTGTCGCCGGAGTGCCCTGTCCCGCCACGTCGACGAACCTAGTCGACCGGCTGGCAGATCAGCACCGTCGGCGCCCCGGCGACCCGGGTGAGCACCAGGCTCGCCGCCGCGTCACCGGTCAGCCGCAGGTCCCGCCGGAGCTGCTCCGGAGTGAGCGCGGAACCCCGCTTGAGGATCTCCACCCGACCCACCCGGCGGTCCCGCAGGAGGGTCCGCAGGCGCTTGAGCGAGAACGGCAGCACGTCGGTCACCTCCAGGCAGCGCGCGTACGGCGTGCGGGTCGGACGGTCGGCGTAGAGGTAGGCGATGCTCGGGTCGGCGAGGGTCGCCCCCAACTCGCCGGCCAGCTCGGCGACGAGGTGCGCGCGGACCACCGCCGGGTCCGGGTCGTACAGGTAGCGGCGCGCCGGCCCGACCGGAGCCTCCGCGGCCCCCGAGCCGGTGAGCTGGTGGCGGCGGGCCTCGTCGCCGCCCGCACCCTGCCGGTAGAGCGTGGCCCGGCGGGGCACCTCCGCCAGGTCGCCGCACCAGAGCGCGGCCTCGACCAGGTCGCCGTCCACGCCGACCCACTCGGCCTCCGCGCCGGCCGGGATGAGCGCGTGATCCAAACCCGGCGCCACCTTCACGACCGTGCGTGGCACCCGCTCGGCGAGCCCGGTGACGAAGTCCCACGGCGGCGAGTAGGCGCGCGGGTCGAAGATCCGCCGCCCGGTGCCGGCCCGCCGCCGGGCCGGATCGCAGAAGACCCCGTCGACCCGGGAGACGTCGAACGTGGTGGCGTCACCGCACTCGACCGTGAACAGCTCGGCCAGCCCGGCCGCCGCCGCGTTGGCGGCGGCCATCGCGGCGGTCACCGGGTCGGCCTCCACCCCGTACACCCGGATGCCGGCGCGGGCCGCGGCGAGCGCGTCGGCGCCGAGACCGCAACCGAGGTCGGCCAGGGTGCGCACGCCGGCGTCGCGCAGCCGGGCGGCCCGGCGGTCGGCGACCACCCGGCGGGTGGCCTGCTCCAACCCGGCGCGGGTGAGGAACATCCCGGCGGCGGCCGGGCCGAACTTGCCGACCGCCCGGTGGCGCAGCTCCGCCTGGGTCAGTGCCGCCGCGGCCAAGGGGTCGCCGCCGGCCAGCCCGGCCGCCGCCGTGAGCGCGGCCGACCCCTCGGGGGTACGCAGGGCAGCCAACTGGTCGAGATCCACCCGCCCATTCTCCCGGCCCGCATGTCAGGTGACCGAGGCCGGGGGACGGGGCGGCGTGGTGCCGTCACCTCGCCGAGCTGGAGCCCGGGCCGGATCGCCGGCCGGAGCCCCGAGGTCAGCGCGGGGTGCGGGTGGCGGCCACGAACGCCCGCCAGGTCGTCGGGGTGAAGATGAGCGCCGGGCCGGTCGGGTCCTTGCTGTCCCGCACGGCGACCACGCCGGGCAGGTTGTCGGCGACCTCGACGCAGGCGCCGCCGTTTTGGTTGCTGCGGGAGGCCTTGCGCCAGGTGGCGTGGGTCAGGTCCATGTCTGCACCACTTCCTCGATCAGCCGGGCGGACTGCCGGCATGGCAGCGCCTCGCCGGTCACAGTCTCCCAGCGTCGCTCCAGGGCGGCAACGTCGTTCGGGCTGTCCACGGTCTGCCCCCGGAGCTGGTTGTCCAGGTGGGCCAGCTCGGCCCCGGTCTGAAGCCGGGCCACGATGAACGGGCCGGCGAGCCCGGCATGCCAGAGAGCGTCGGCCGGCACGACCCGGACCTGCACGTTCGGCTCGGTGCCCACGGCGAGCAAATGCTCTAGCTGCTCGCGCATGATCTCCCGGTCGCCGAGTTGCCGGCGCAGCGTGTGCTCCTCCAGCACCGCGACGAGGTGCGGACGCGGCTCGGCCGTCAGCAGGGACTGCCGGGCGAGCCGGGCCACCACCCGGGTCTCCACCTCGTCGGCGGTCAGCTCGCCGCCCACGCCGAGCATCGCCCGCGCGTACCCCTCGGTCTGGAGCAGGCCGGGGATCACCGTCGGGTCGTACCAGCGCAGCGCCACCGCCTCCCGCTCGTTCTCGTCCCACGGGCGGAACCAGTCCGGCGCGGCATGGAAGCGGATCAGCTCCAGCATGCCGACGAAGAGGCCGCCGGTGTCCAGGGTCGAGTCGATGCGGCCGACGTAGTCCGGCTTGACCGGGCTCTGCCCGGTCTCGACCGCGCTCACGTACGACGATGAGTAGTTGATCAGCTTGCCCAGCTCCTCCTGGCTGAGCCCGCGCGCCTGGCGTGCCCGGCGTAGCTGTTCGTGCAGGAACGTCAGTGTCGGTATCCGGGACACTCGGCTCCCCTTCGTCGGTGTCAGGTGGGTGGCAACCGACGGTAGGGAGATGGCCACGGTGGGGCGAGGCGCTCCCGGCGTGTTGCGGTAACGACTGGCGGAACTGTGGCGACACGACGGACGGCGCGTTGGCACTCTCCTTGACGGAGTGCTAGCCACGGAATAACCTGCGATTAGCACTCTCACCCTGAGGGTGCCAGCCTCCGGGTCTCGCGACCCGGGTGCGAAACGCCAGGCGGACCGGCACCCGCGACGACGGTCCCGCCCGGTGGCATGTGGCAGATTGACGCTGGCCGGCCCCGCCGGTCAGCAACGAAACCAGTACCCCAGGAGGGTATGCCCGTGACTACCGCGACCAAGGTTGCGATCAAGCCGCTCGAGGACCGGATCGTGGTCCAGGCGAACGAGGCTGAGACCACCACGGCGTCGGGCATCGTGATCCCCGACACCGCCAAGGAGAAGCCGCAGGAGGGCACTGTCCTCGCTGTCGGCCCGGGCCGGATCGACGACAACGGCAACCGTGTGCCGCTCGACGTCAAGGTCGGCGACACCGTTCTCTACTCGAAGTACGGCGGCACCGAGGTCAAGTACGCCGGCGAGGAGTACCTGGTGCTCTCCGCCCGCGACGTCCTCGCGGTCATCGAGAAGTAAGCAACCGATCAGTGCCATTGCCCCGGTCCGGCTCGCCGGGCCGGGGCAGTGGCGCTTCGAAGGGACATTCATGGCGAAGATCCTGAGCTTCTCGGACGACGCCCGGCACCTGCTGGAGCACGGTGTCAACGCCCTCGCGGACGCGGTCAAGGTCACCCTCGGCCCGCGCGGGCGCAACGTCGTCCTGGACAAGAAATTCGGTGCGCCGACGATCACCAACGATGGTGTGACCATCGCCAAGGAGATCGAGCTCACCAACCCCTACGAGAACCTCGGCGCGCAGCTGGTCAAGGAGGTGGCGACCAAGACCAACGACGTCGCCGGCGACGGGACCACCACCGCGACCGTGCTGGCCCAGGCCATGGTCCGCGAGGGCCTGCGCAACGTGACCGCCGGGACCAACCCCGCCGGGCTCAAGCGGGGCATCGACGCGGCGGCCACCAAGATCTCCGAGGCGCTGCTCGGCCGCGCCGCGGAGGTCACCGGCAAGGAGTCGATCGCGAACGTGGCGACGATCTCCGCGCAGGACTCCACCATCGGCGAGCTGATCGCCGAGGCGATGGAGCGGGTCGGCCGCGACGGTGTCATCACCGTCGAGGAGGGCTCCGCGCTCACCACCGAGCTGGACGTGACCGAGGGTCTCCAGTTCGACAAGGGCTTCATCTCGCCGAACTTCATCACCGACCTGGAGGGTCAGGAGTCCGTCCTTGAGGACGCGTACATCCTGGTCACCACCCAGAAGATCTCGGCGATCGAGGAGCTACTGCCGCTGCTGGAGAAGGTCCTGCAGAACAGCAAGCCGCTGCTGATCATCGCCGAGGACGTGGACGGCCAGGCGCTCTCCACCCTGGTGGTCAACTCGCTGCGCAAGACCCTCAAGGTCTGCGCGGTGAAGGCCCCGGGCTTCGGCGACCGCCGCAAGGCGATGCTCCAGGACATCGCGATCTCCACCGGCGCCGAGCTGGTCGCCCCGGAGCTGGGCTACAAGCTCGACCAGGTCGGCCTGGAGGTGCTCGGCACCGCCCGGCGCGTCGTGGTCGACAAGGAGAACACCACGATCGTCGACGGTGGCGGCCAGAAGGCCGACGTCGCCGACCGGGTGGCTCAGATCCGCAAGGAGATCGAGGCCTCCGACTCCGACTGGGACCGGGAGAAGCTGGCCGAGCGGCTGGCGAAGCTCTCCGGCGGCATCGCCGTGATCAAGGTGGGCGCGGCGACCGAGGTCGAGATGAAGGAGCGCAAGCACCGCATCGAGGACGCCATCGCGGCGACCAAGGCTGCGGTCGAGGAGGGCACCGTGCCCGGCGGCGGCGCCGCCCTGGTGCAGATCCTCCCGGTGCTCGACGACGACCTGGGCTTCACCGGTGACGAGAAGGTCGGCGTCTCGATCGTGCGCAAGTCGCTGATCGAGCCGCTGCGCTGGATCGCGCAGAACGCCGGCCACGACGGCTACGTCGTGACCCAGAAGGTCGCCGACCTGAAGTGGGGCAACGGCCTCGACGCCGCCCAGGGCGAGTACGTCGACCTGGTCAAGGCCGGCATCATCGACCCGGTGAAGGTGACCCGCAACGCGGTCACCAACGCCGCCTCGATCGCCGGCCTGCTGCTCACCACGGAGAGCCTCGTGGTGGAGAAGCCGGAGCAGCCCGAGCCGGCCGCCGCCGGTGGCGGCCACGGCCACGGCCACCAGCACGGCCCGGGCTTCTGACCCGATAGCGACACCGTTCCGGGGCACACCGTCGTACGGCGGTGTGCCCCGGTCCGTCTCCAGATCATTACCGCAGGCTGACATGGTTGGCGACCCGCCGAGTTGATCGCGCACACTGGGCCGATGAGCACCACGTCGCGGCGGTACGCCGCGCTGGCCGGAGTCACCGCCGCCGCCGTCGCGATCGGGATCGCGGAACCGGTGGCTGTGCTGACCGGGCCCCGGTCGGCGCCGCTGGTCGCGGTCGGCGGGGTGGTCGTCGACGCCGTCCCGGAGTCGCTGAAGCAGCTCGCCATCGACATCTTCGGCACCGCCGACAAGATCGCCCTGCTGGTCGGCACCGCGCTGCTGCTGGGCGCGTTCGCCGCGCTGCTCGGGATGCTGGCGGTGCGCCGGTTGGCCCTCGGCCTGGCCGGGATCGCGGCGTTCGCCGCCGTCGGTGTGGCCGCCGCGCTGACCCGCTCCGGTGCGGACGCCGCCGACGCGCTGCCGTCGCTGGTCGGCGGTGGTCTCGGCGCCCTGGTGCTCTGGCTGTTCATCGCCGGCCCGCTGGAGCTGGACCCCTGGCCCTGGTCCCCGCCCACTCCGCCCGTGCCGTCCGCTGGGGCGGTGCCGTCCGATGCGACCGCGCCGCCTACTCCGCCCGTGCCGTCCGATGCGACCGCGCCGCCCGCTGCCGTGTCGCCCGGTCCGGCGGTGCCGGTGGGCTCGGACGGCCTGCCGGCCCCGGTGACCCCGGCCGCGCCGTCGGTGCCCGTCGGGCGGGCACCGGGCGAGGGGGTCGACCC
>NZ_RCVI01000212.1:0-24761 GCF_003667455.1 Micromonospora sp. CV4
GTGGGCGGCGGGGTCTGCGGCGAGCAGCTACCGTTCGACACCTTCAGACCCGTGTTGGCACCCACCGTCTGACGGACGATGTCCGGCACGCAGCTCGCGCCGTCGAGGCTGTACGAGTACGGGATGCTGACGGTGGTGTTGGACGTCGGGTTGGGGCCGGCGGGGTAGTTCTCGCTGCCGGCGCTGGACCAGGTCACGTTGTCGAAGGTGTTGCCACTGACCTGCCAGTAGCCGCGCTCGTTGGTGTAGAAGGTCCCCAACACGTCCTTGGAGTTTCGGAAGTAGTTGTTCTCCACCTTGGCCCTGGCCCCGGCCCGGGAGTTGATGCCGGACTCGTGCAGGCTCACGTAGTGGTTGTTGTAGATGTGGGCCGTGCCGCCGCGCAGCAGCGGCGTACGTGAATCGATGTTCTCGTACAGGTTGTGGTGGTAGGTGATGAAGCCGTTCGAGAGGTCACTCTCGCTGGAACCGACGAGCCCACCGCGACCCGAGTTGCGCAGAATGCTGTACGACAGGGTCACGTACTGGGTGTTGTCCTTCATGTCGAAGAGGCCGTCGTACCCCTCCGACTCCCCACCCGAGGCCTCCAGGGTCACGTGATCGACCCAGACGTTGCGGACCGTGCTCTCCATACCGATGGCGTCGCCACCGTTGGAGGTGGGCGAGCCGGACTTCTTGACGTTCCGGACGGTCACGTTCTGGACGATGATGTTGCTCGAGTCGCGGATGTGGATGCCGAGCTGGTCGAAGACGGCGCTGCCCACCCCGAGGATCGTGACGTTGCTGATCTGCTTGAGCTCGATCACGCCGGCCGCGGTGTTGCAGCTCGACCCCGACACCTTGCTGGTGTTGCCGTGGTTGATGGTCCCCGTGACCTCGATGATGATCGGGGTGCTGCTGCTGGGCCGACCGCACAGCGCCGCATGGATCGCGGTCCCCGTGCTCGCCCGCACCGTCTGCCCGCCCGCGCCGCCGGTGGTCCCGCCGTTCTGGGTGGCGTAGCCGGTGGCGCTGCCGACCGCCGCCGTCGCCTGGGGGGTCGGCAGCGCCACCCCGATGGCGATCCCGACGGCCGCCGTGGCCAGTGTTGCCTGAAGTCGCAGTGCGACTGGTCGCCTCATCACGCCTCACCTTCGTAGTCGAATGAGAATTGCCGGCGCCCGGGGCGGTCGACGCGACCGCACTCTGTCAGCCCACGGTCCTTCCAGGCCGCCCGGAATTGTCGGCAATCAATGCAGGAAACTTTCTTGAATGCTCATCGTCCTGGCAACAGTGGTGATGTCGCTGCGCATACGGCATGCGACCACTGACGTTGCTCGATGTGTGCGCGCCCGGCTCAGGAATGAGACATCGATGTGCCGCAATCATAGGAAAGCGTTTTCCCTGAAGGCAAGAATTAGCGTTTGCAGGTTTTTTGCAGTGTCCGTGCGAGAGCCGGCGCAACCCGGTGGATCCGTCAGCGGCCGACGCTGCGCGACCGCGCTCGCTGTCGTACGGTCATCGCGGCCGCCCGTTCCACCGCGGCCATGTCGCCGGAGCGGGCGGCCGCGACGAACGTGGTCAGCAGTCGTCGGTGCGCGGCCGCGCTCGTCGGCGTACGTCGCCCACTCGCGATGTCCCGGCGCGCCCGGCTGACCAGTTGGCGCACCGCGGGTTCGGTCGACTGCAGGATCCCGGCGATCTGCGCATACGGGTAGTCGAAGGCCTCCCGGAGGACATACGCGGCGCGCCCGTTGGGGGTGAGCTTCTCCAACAGCAGCAGGGCCGCGAGTTCCAGGGCCTCGCTGCGCTCGACCCCCAGGTGCAGGTCCGCAGCCGGGTCGACGGGTTCCGGAAGCCCTGGTTCGATGCACGTCTCGCGGCGCACCCGCGCCGACCGCAGCGCGTTGATCGCCAGCCGGGTCGTCGTCGTCGCGAGGAACGCGGCCGGGTTGACCACGGCGCCGCGGTCACACGTCTGCCACCGCAGCCACACCTCCTGGACAAGATCCTCAGCCTCGGGGGCGCTGCTGAGCATGCGGTACGCGATCCCGAACAGGCGTGGCCGAACGCTCGTGAAGACCGCAGCGGCCTCCTCGAGATCACTCGTCCCGGTGTCCTGACTCACCGCAGCTCCCCCGTCCCTCGCCCGCGTGCTCACGTCGCGACTGCCGCTGCTCCCATCGTCGGCCGGACCTGCGGCAATTCCCAACATCCGGACCCGGCAGTGACGGCGACCACGCGTCTGTCACAAATTCCGGGGCTGCGCTGTCTCGGCTGGTGGAGGCATCCGAACTCACCAGGAGAGCCATGACCAACCAGAAGCTGACCGTCGTCCTCGTACACGGCGCGTTCGCCGAATCTGCGAGCTGGTCCGGGGTCGTCGAGCGATTGCAGGACCGGTTCATCCACGTCGTCGCGGTGGCCAACCCGCTGCGCAGCGTGTCGGGCGACGCCGCCTACCTGCGCGACGTGATTGCCGGGATCGACGGAACGGTGGTGCTCGTCGGCCACTCGTACGGCGGCATGGTGATCACGGACGCCGCCGCCGGAAACGACAAGGTGGCCGGCCTCGTCTACGTCTGCGCATTCGCGCCCGATCACGGCGAGTCCGCGTTCGAGCTGTCGAACAGGTTCCCGGGAGGCAGCCTCGGCCAGGCGTTGACCGCGTATCCGGTCACGACCGGGGGCAACGAACTCGCCATCCGGCCGGACGCCTTCCACCACCAGTTCGCCGCCGACGTGCCGCCCGCGCGGGCCGCCCTGATGTGCGCGACCCAGCGCCCGGTCACGGAGACCGCCCTCACCGCGGGGCTGCCGACGGACGTCCCGGCGTGGACCTCGATCCCGTCGTGGTTCGTCTTCAGCGACGAGGACCGCACCATCCCGGTCGCCCTGCACCGCTTCATGGCGAACCGGGCCGGCGCCCAGGGCGTCCGCGAGGTGTCCGGGGCGTCCCACGCGCTCAGCGTCTCGCACCCCGAAGCCGTGACCGCGTCGATCCTCGATGCCGTGGACGCGGTCGTGGAGACTCCGGCCTGAGTGGCCGGCTTCTTCGGCGGCCGGGTCGTGGTCGTGCAACTGCGGGCCCGACGCCGTGGATCAGCAGGTTCGGGGACATTTGGCGAAGGTGTCACAGCGCCGGGGGGTTCCCGGTCTTAGCTGGTGACCGGACGGCAACCGACGCCCCGGCCAGAAGGAGGGTTTCTCATGAAGATCGTAGTAATCGGCGGCACCGGCCTGATCGGGTCGAAGGTCGTGGCGAAGCTCGGCGAGCACGGCCACGAAGCGGTGCCGGCGGCGCCGAACACCGGCGTCAACACCCTCACCGGCGAGGGCCTTGCCGAGGTGTTGGCCGGGGCGTCCGTGGTGGTCGACGTGTCGAACGCCCCCTCGTGGGAGGACAGCGCGGTGCTGGAGTTCTTCACGACCTCCACCCGCAATCAGCTCGCGGCGGAGGCGGCGGCCGGCGTGCAACACCACGTGGCGCTGTCGATCGTGGGGACCGAGCGCCTGCCCGAGAACGGCTACTTCCGGGCGAAGGCCGCGCAGGAGAAGCTGATCGCGGACTCGTCGATCCCGTTCTCGATCGTGCACGCGACGCAGTTCTTCGAGTTCGTCAAGGGAATCGCCGACGGCGGCGCCGACGGTGACAAGGTCCGGATGGCACCGGTGCTCTTCCAGCCCATGGCTGGCGAAGAGGTGGCGCAGGCGCTCGTCCGGGTGGTGCTGGGGTCACCGTTGAACGGGCGGGTCGAGGTGGCCGGGCCCGAGCGGCTTTGGATGGACGAGTTCTTCCGAGCCGCCCTGGCTGCTCTGGGTGATCCGCGTGAGGTGGTCACCGACCCGCACGCGCGCTACTTCGGCTCGGAGCTGAGCGAGCGGAGTCTGGTACCGAAGGGCGAGGCGATCCTCGGGACGATGACGTACGCCGACTGGCTGGACCGGACCGGGTCCGGCAGGTAACCCGCCGGCGCGGTTGCGGGAGGCCGAGCCGTCGTTCATCCCGGCCGGAGCGCAGGCGGTGACCGTGGTCATCGGCTTCCCGCCGGGCGAGGCCGGTACGCCTCGGCCCCGCACTCTGGCCCCGCGTTCGGCGACAACCGCCACGACCGCCCGCTGTCCTGGGGGTGGGCCGAGGATGACGAAGGAGGATCGGATGACCATCAACAGCGGTGCACCCGTCGTGGTTGGTGTGGACGGTTCCGCGGCCGCACTGGACGCGGTTCGGGTGGCGTCCCGGGAGGCGGCGTACCGGCAGCGTCCGCTGCGGGTCGTGCACGCCTTCATCTGGCCGCTGACCCGCGCGCCGCTCACCGCGGCGCCGGGCGCTCCGGCCGACGCCGGCCTGCGCCACCAGGCCGAGCGGTACGTTGCCGAGGCCGTCGCCGAGGCCCGCAAGGTTTCCCCCGAGGTGCCGGCAACCGGCGAGCTGGTGGTCGGCGCGCCGACTCCGGTGCTGCTGGACAAGTCCCGGGAGGCGGCGCTGGTGGTACTGGGTCACCGTGGTCTGGGCGGCCTCGCCGGCCTGCTCATCGGCTCGGTCACCGTGCAGGTCTCGGCCCGTGCGCAGAGCCCGGTGCTGGTGGTACGCGGTGAGCCGCGGGCCGACGGCCCGGTTGTGGTGGGCGTGGACGGCTCGGAACTGTCCACCGAGGCGGTCGGGTTCGCGTTCGAGGAGGCCGCCCGTCGGGACGCTCCGCTGGTCACGGTGCACGCCGGGCTCCACCCCACCTCGATCGGCCCGGGCGACACACTGACCTCGGTCCACGACCTGGATGCCCTCGCCTCCGAGGAGGAGCGCATTCTCGCCGAGACGGTGGCCGGGTGGTCTGAGCGCTACCCGGACGTGCCGGTGCGGCACCAACTGGTCCGCGGCTCCCCGGCCCGGGTCCTGGTGGAGGAGTCAAGAGCAGCGCAGCTGGTGGTCGTCGGCGCGCACGGCCGCGGCGCGCTGGGCGGGCTGCTGCTCGGTTCGGTCAGCCACGCGGTGCTACACCACTCGCACGCCCCGTTGGCGATCGTTCGGCACCCCCGCCCGGCCGACGAACCCTGATCTTCGGAGTCCGGTCGACGAGGACGCCCGGGTTGAGGATCCAGGACGGGTCGAGCGCGCTCTTGGCGGCGCGCAGTGCGAGCGCGACCGGGTCGGGACGCTGCCGGTCGTACCACGGTCGGTGGTCACGGCCGACGGCGTGGTGGTGGGTGATGGTGCCGCCGGCCGCGAGCAGCGCCTCGGAGACGGCCTGCTTGATCTGGTCCCACTGGGCGAGGGTGGCGCCCCAGCGGCCGGTGGCGTACACGCCGAAATAGGGGGCGGGGCCGTCCGGGTAGACGTGCGTGAAGCGGCAGGTGACCACACCGGTCGCGGCGACGGCGCGCAGCGCCTCGCCGGCCGCGTCGAGCACGGCGGCGCGCAGGGCGGGGAATCGGTCCCAGGTGCAGGCGGTCTCGAACGTTTCCACGATCATCGACCGGGCGGCGAGCGCGTCGCGTTGGTACGGCATCCGGAGGAACGCCGACCGCCAGGCGTCCGCGGCGGTCCGCTGTCGCGGGCCGGACGAGGTGTGCGTGCGGGATGCCTCCGGCAGGGTTCCCCCGTGGTCGCGGCACAGCTCGACGGCGCGGTCCAGGCACGGTGTGACCGGATGGTCGGCGGACTCGAACCCCAGGACGAGCACACCGCCGGTGGTGGCGGTGCCGGCGTTGAGAAGCGCCTCCATCGGATCGAGCAGCCGGCAGTTGCTCGGATGCAGACCGGACTGGGCGATGGCCCGGGTGGCGGCGACCGCGCGGTCGTAGTCGGTGAAGTGCACCGAGGCGTCCGCCCGCCAGCGGGGCCGGTCCTGAATCCGCATCCACGCCTCGGTGATGACGCCGAGCGCGCCCTCCGAGCCGAGGAACAGCCGGTCGGGGGACGGCCCGGCGCCGGAGCCGGGCAGGCGGCGTGACTCGCTGGTGCCCGCCGGGGTCACCACCCGCATGGACTCCACCAGGTCGTCGATGTGGGTCAGGACGGTGGCGTAGTGACCGCCGGCGCGGGTGGCCAACCAGCCGCCCAGGGTGGAGAACTCGAACGACTGCGGAAAATGCCGCAGCGTGAGGTCGTGCCGTCGGAGCTGGTCCTCCAGCGCCGGGCCGAACACGCCGGCCTGGATGCGGGCCGCCCGGCTGGTCGGGTCCACCTCCAGCACCCGGTCGAGGCGCCCGAGGTCGAGACTGACCGCCGCGGGATAGGTGTCGTCGAGCCGCGCCTCCACACCGCCGACCACGGACGAGCCGCCGCCGTACGGGAGCACCGCGATGTCGCGGCCGGCGCACCAGTCGAGCACGTCGACGACGTCCTGCTCGGTCACCGGTCGGACCACCAGGTCCGGCGGGTCGTGGACCTCCCCGTGCAGGTTGCGCACGACGTCCCGGAACGCCTTGCCGTGGCTGTGCGCCGCCCGGTCGGCCACGTCCGTCGAGCACAGTCGGGCGAGTGACGCCGGCGGATCGACCCGTGGCGGGCGCAGGCCCAGCTCGGTCACCGGGGGCGCGACGTGCTCGGTCAGGTCGGCCTCGGGCAGCAGAGTACGCACCCGGTCCGCCAACGCCGTGGCCTCCGCGCCGGTCACCGCGTCCTCGACGTGTCCCCAGCCCCACCACGAACGGTGTTTCCCGGCCACGCGGCCTCCCCGTCGTCCACCATCGCCAGCCGTACTCGCCGGTAACGTACTCGACGGCCGGCACCGCGTCGATGCCGTACCCGACGAGGGTGGTCAGCGCCGCCGCAGGTTCGGACGGTCGGCGCCGGTCGCCCGTCGCACCGTGCCGGGATCGTCACGACGGGTCCGGCAGCCCACCGAAGGCGCACCGGACCCGCTCGTTGGCGTCCGCCTGCGAGAGGCCGGACGCGACGAGCAGGTCGCTGGCGGTGGTGCGGATCTGGGCCAGGACGACGGTCCCGGAGAAACCAATGTCATTCTTGTACGCCGCGCCGGCTCGGTGAACGGCCTGCAGGGCCTTCGCCTGCGCTTCGTGTGGCTCGCTTCGAGCCGCGAACTCGTCGTGAAGGGTCCGCACCGCCTCCGCAAGGCCGCGAACCGCGTCGATCATCGCTGCCGGCACCGGCTCCTTGTCCTCGATGACCGTGACGGCGCGACGGATCAGTGTCCCGCTGCTGCCCATCGCCCTCTCCAACGGCTCGGCGGTCCGGGCGTAGTGACTCAGCACGCCGTGCCGGTACCGCCAGGACAACGGAGACAGCCGGGTAACCTCCCGTGCGCCCGCCACCGCCTCCCGCAGGACCCGAAGTTCCTCCTGGTTGCCGCGCAGTCGGGTCCGGGCGAGGATCGCCCGCTCGATGTCGCGCTCGCACAACGCCTCTGCCGTTTCCGTCAGTTGTTCGACGAGCGTTCGCAGCGCCGGTCCGGCGGCGCGCCGCACCACTCGCAAGGGGTTCACCGGCAGGAGGATCGCCGTGGCCAGTGCGACGGCACCGCCGAGCAGCGCGTCGACGAACCGGGTGAGTTCCACGTTCGTGGTCTGCTGCCCCAAGGTGGTGATCAGTACCGCGGTACTCGCCGTCTGGATCACCACCGCAGCCCGACTGCTGAGCGCGAAGGCTGTGAGGATCGACAGGACGACGACGAGGCCGAGCTGCCAGGGTCCGGTGCCGATGACCGAGAGCAGCGCACTACCGACCAGCACTCCCAGCGCCACACCCACGACCAGCTCGACGATCCGGCGTACGCGCTGTCCCACGGACACGGCCAAGGTCCCGACCGCGGCGAGCGGAGCAAACACCGGGTTGGGGTTGCCGGTCAGTTCGTGCGACAGCAGCCAGGCGGCTATCGCGGCGATGCCCGCCTGGAGGGCCACGATGCCTCCGCCGTACACCCGGACCGCCCGCTCTCGCACCTTGAGCCGTTGAACGAGCCGATCATCGGCGGCGCCCCGTACACCCAGATGCATGCTGCGCCTTACCCGTGCATGCGCTCCGCACACGACCAGTGGCGATGTGCGAGCGGAGTGCCGCGACCGTACACCTGACGCCTGTTCGACCGATTGAGGAGGGACGACGGAGGATGACCTTGACAGCGGCCTCGTCCGTTCAGGGCACCGGGCCGTCGTTCTGCGCGGTCGCGCCGAGGCGATCCCGGATCAGCGCGATCACGGTGTCCGCGGTCCGGTCGAGGTGGGTACGGCCATCGGGTAGCCGGGCCTGCGGGCTGATGTAGCTGCGCGGACCGACGTGGGTGGCCGGGTCGAGGCGGTGCACCGTGATCTTCCCGGCACGGTCGGCCCGGTTCCATCCGCTGCGGCGGAACAGCCGCCACCGCTGCGGGAACATCCAGGTGCCGACCCGCTCGATCCGATCGCCGGCGCTCGTGAGCTGGTCGAGGTGCTGGGCGTGGCTGATGTCGTTGGCGCCGTTGTGGAAACCGCCGAGAGTGATCAGCCAGAGCGGGGGGCGCAGCTGGGACCACAGTTCGTCCACCGCACCGGTGGCGACCTGGGCGCCACCGCTGTAACTGAGCATCACCACCGGGATTCCGCTGTCCCGTTGATAGCCGGCGAGCCGGAGCTGAGTGGCGATCTGCGAGCCGACGGCGCGGTTGTACAGGGGGCGGTAGCGGCGGTCGGCGGCGACGAAGGTCTGCATCACGTTGTGCAGGAACAGCACCAGACCGATGCGGCGGCGCAGCCATACCCACACCGGACGGTTGGCGAGCGGCAGCGCCAGCGGCGAGTAGGGCTGCACCTGGCCCAGCACCCTGAGCTCCGGCGCTCCGGCGATCAGTGCCTTGACCAGTCGGCCGCCGTCGCGGGTGTCGTGGAACCGGCGTTTCCCGATACCGTCCAGATAGACCAGGTACGCGGCCGGGGGGCGGTCCACTTCCGCGCCTCGGGCGGGAGGCATGCCCTCGGGGCGCGCGGCGGTCGGGCTCCGCCAGCCCGCGGCGTAGACCACCACCTCGTAGCGGGCGAGCAGAGCTTCGGCGAGCAGGACCGGGCCGATCCCGCCGAGCAGCAGCAGGAGCGCGAGTTCGATCACGGAAACAGCTCCGGCGCCCTTGTCGTGTTGAGCCGCACGACCAGGCGGCGGATGCCCTCGACGGCGACGCCCAGGCCGACGCCCGCGACGGCTACACAGCCGGCGGATTCCCACCAGCCGACCCCGGCCACCGTGGCCAGGGCGGTGGCGAGGCCCGTCCCCACTCCCACCATGAGGAGCAGGTGCAGTAGCGGCCCGAGCAGCGGGAACGCGAGGACTGCGGCAAGCAGCAGCGGGGCGGCCAGGCCCGGTGTCCAGGCCAGCGCGGCCTGATCGGGCGATGCGGCCGGCAGCACCAGCTCGGCGAGGGTCCAGGCGGACAGTGGCCAGAGCGCGAAGACCGCGCCGTCGACCACGGCGCCGGCCAGCACCATCACGAACACCTTGGTGTGCGACACGCCGGACAGGCGTGCCACCACGGGCAGGAGGCGCCCGACGGCCTCGGACAGCCCGGCGAACAGCAGCATGATGGCCACGACAGGGGACATCGGTCAGCCCTGCGACGGCAGGTCGGCAGAGACCGGCTGGGCGAACGAGCGGGCCTGCCGCACGTAGCGCTCGAGTTCGTCGGCGGCGCGCCGATAGCCGCCCGCCTCTCGCTGGGCGATCCGCAGGGTGCTCGCGGCGGCCCGGAATCCGGGCTCGTCGAGCAGGCGCTGGGCGGAACCGCGCAGGGCCTCCACCGTGACATTCTCGGTGCGGATCGCGAGGCCAGCACCGAGCTCGACGATGCGCGACGCCACCAACGACTGGTCCGCGCCCTGCGGGATCACCAGCATCGGGACGCCCTCGTACAGGGCCTCGTTGACGCTGTTCACCCCGCCGTGGGTGATGAACAGCGCCGCGCGGGACAGGACTTCCAGCTGCGGCACCGAGCGGTGGGCGATCACGTTGGCCGGCAGCGGACCGAGCGTGGCGGGATCGGTGGATCCGGTGGAGACGACCACCGTGCCGCCGAGCGGGGCGAGCGCGTTGGCGAAGGTGCGCAGCAGCCGCTGGTCGGCGGCGAACACCGTGCCCAGCGAGGCGTAGAGCACCGGGTCCCGCAGCCGCTCCAGCGGGAACGACGAGTCGGCTGGGCGGGCGCCGATGCTCGGCCCGACGAACCGGTAGGACTGGTCAAAACTGTCGGCCTCGGGGTGGAACGCCCGCGAGGTGTAGACCAGGTTCAGCGGCTGGCGGATGTTCGCCAGGTCGATCAGGGGCACCGCATCCGTGTCGTACCGGCGGTGCAGCTCCCAGCGCGATTTCAGGTACCCCGCGGTGGGGCGGGGCTTGACCGCCGCCGCGGCGAGCAGCTCCCAGGAGCCGTGGGTGGGGCTGGGCACGTATCGGTTGAATGCGAACGTGGTGAACGACGAAGCCGCCGGCACGTCGAGTTCCCGGGCGACCACCGGCCCCCACAGGCAGAGGGAGTCGTGCACGACCAGCTCCGACCCGGCATTGCGCAGATCGGTGAGGACGGCGGGTAGAACGCGTACGGCGGTGCGTGCGAGCTGCTCCATCACCGTGACGGGCGTCGGCGGGCCGGAGAGCGGTATGTCGTCCCCGACGTAGGGAATCACCCGCGCGCCGGTGGTCGCGATCTCCTCCGCGTACGCGGGCGGCGTGTGGTAGGTGACGGAGTGGCCCCGACGAACAAGCTCGGCCACGACCGGCAGCGTCGGGTTGACGTGCCCGTGCATGGCGATGTTGAGGAACGCGATCGCGCTCATCGGTCGAGCACGGACAGCGAAGGGGCCAGGGCCCGGCAACACGTAACGATCATGACCCGCCTTTCTCGGTTTCAGCGTAAACGCTGCCAGATGGCACTGTGGCGCGGACAAAATTCCCGCTTCGGTTGGCGCGCGCTCCCCTTCGCCGCGCCGATCCCGGCCGCTCGGCGGGGCGTCCAACGGGACGGCCGCACAACGGCAGCGGCCGGCGCGCGCCCGGGCGGGTACGTGTGACGGCGAGCGCGCTGGGAAGGTCGGTTGGATGCCTGACCCCGGAGAGGTGGCGCGACGTGCACTCCAGCGGATCCACGAGGCTGCCGTCAGACATCGGGACCCCGAGCTGCACCACGCGGCCGAGGACATCGTCCGAGCGGCCCAGGCGAGGGGCCTCGATCCAGGGCCCGTCGAGGCGTACCGCCCCTGCCCTGTCTGCGGTGCCGAGCCGGGACAGTTGTGCATCAACGTCCCTGGTCGCCCCGTGACCCCGGGCGAGATGCACGCCGAGCGTGCGGAAAAGGGGACACCGTAGCGCTCGCCGTGAACTAGTTGACCGCGCGAAGCATGCGATCGGGCTGGCGGCGCAGCCGATCCACCGCCCGTGCCGTCGCGTCATCGGTCGGCAGGAGGACGACCAGCTCCTGCGCGTCGGTCCGGGGCAACTCAAGCTTCTCCCGCTGCCACTGGAGCTGTTCCGCAGTGGGATGGTTGAGCCGAAACGGGACGGGCCGTGGGGGCAGGTGACGGTTGAGTCGTCGGGTGAACTCCGCCCCGGCCAGGGGGGTCAGCTCAGCCCGGAACCACTCGGAGGTCTCCGCGGACGGCCCGAGCCACAGGTCGAAGGCTCGTTCGTCGGCCACCTGCTCCCAGTCGGGGAAGATCGTCCGGGCGCGCGGATCGGTGAACACGTAACGCGTCAGGTTCGGCGCTCGGCTCTCGAGCAGCCCGATCCCCCGCATCAGAACCTCGAACGCACTCGTGTACGCGAGCACGTCGCCCAGGCGGTTGGTGACGAAGGCGATGCCGGGCTCAAGAAGTTCGAGGGTCTGCAACACCGTCGGCCGGACATGACGGTTGGGTGGCACCGGCCGCCCGCGCCCCGCGCACGCTCCGCCGGTGATCTTGGCGAGGTGGCGCAGGTGATCGCGTTCGACCGCATCGAGGCTCAGTGCGTCCGCGAGTGCATTGACCACGGCGGGGGACGGGTTGCGGTCTCGTCCCTGCTCGATGCGGGTGAGATATTCGACGCTCACTCCCGCTCGTGCTGCGAGGTCGGAGCGTCGTAGTCCCGGAGACCTGCGGCGGCCATGAACGGGCAACCCGAACGACTCTGGCTGGATGCTGTCGCGCTTGGCGCGGATGAAGTCGCCCAGCGGCGTGCTCATGCCCAGAGCCTACGGCGACATCCCCAGCTCAACGAGCCCGCAGGGTGGCCCCACGGGGGCCAGCCTGAGCCCGGTCTGGTTGCCATCCTCGAAACGATGGACCGTGGCCCGCATGAGTGAGAAGCACAAGTTGGCCATCATTGTCGGGAGCGTCCGCGAGGGCCGATTCGGGCCTGTCGTCGCCTCCTGGATCGCCGACCAGGCGCGCGAGCACGACGGTTTCGACATCGACGTCGTCGATCTCGCCGACTTCGAGATCCCGTTGTCGTTGCCGGCAGTCTCACCGAAGTTCGCTGGCGACTCGTACCCGCGCCCGCACGGCATGGCGCCCTTGACGTCCCAACTGGCGAACGCGGACGCGTTCATCATCGTCACGCCGGAGTACAACCACAGCTACCCGGCGTCCCTGAAAGCGGCCATCGACTGGCATTACACCCAGTGGACGGCCAAGCCGGTCGCCTTCGTCAGCTACGGCGGGGCAGCCGGCGGTCGTCACGCTGTCCTGCACCTGGAGAACGTGCTCACCGAACTGCACGCCGTGACGGTCCGCGATGGTCTGGCGTTCCCGCTCTACCGCGCCACGTGGGAGGAGGGGCGGCCGCTGGACGCCGCAGCGCCCGGATATGCCAAAACTCTGCTGGACCAGCTCGCCTGGTGGGCCGCCGCCCTGAGTGTGGCACGCAACTCGGTCCAGTACCCGGTCTGAAGGTCCCGCACGAAGCAGGCAGCTCCGCGCACGGCACGGGCCGTCTCCCACCACGGGAGACGGCCTCGTCGACCGCCGGGCCATCCAGCGACGCGACGACAACTGCGCGCAACCGCTTGCCCGCCCGTCGAACGCCACTCGACCATGTCGGCATGCGGCCAGGACGTCGTGTCATTCTCGGGTCGACGTGGGCGCCACGGCTGTGCGGGCGGGCGGTCGCCGAGCGGCTCGGCTACCGCACGAACCCTCTGGCACGCGCCCTCACGACGTCGCGTACGCACATGATCGCGCTCGTCATCCCCGACATCAGCAACCCGGTGTACGCGGAGACCTGCCGGTACGTCTCGTCGTCCGCCGATCGACGGCCGAGCGCAAGCGGAGCCCGGGTCGCGCCCGGGGGCCCTGGCTACGGCGGCGGCCCGCCCCCCGACCCGGCGGCCCACCTGTCCTGATGGCCTGACGCCACGGCACTCGGCGGCGCCAGCTGCCGCAGAGAAACAGACGGCCACCCCTGTCGGAAGTCGACGGTGCCACACCGTCTGCCTGCCCTCCCGGTTGGGCTCCGGAAGCATCCGGAAGTTCCGATGGCGCGCCTACGCTGATTCTGGTCCTTCGACCGAGGATCCCATGGGTCACCCGGACTCTCGCTCGATCAGCTCATGCTGCTGGGCAGGATGAACGCTCCCCCACCCATACCTCGCCGACACAGCCGGGGCTTCCACAAGGTTTCCGGAAATTGTTGACAACTCGACGAGGGTGTCAATACGGTCGCCATCGACGGGGTTCGATCACCGTCGATGCCACCCACCGCGACCCACTCCTCCCGGTCGTCGTGCAGGACGACCGGCCAACCACCACCACCGCGCGGTACGACGTCGATGTCCGGCGGCCGTCGCCTGGCCGCCGACCGGCCGCCGGGTCGTACCGCACTGCTGGCCTCCGCCAGCCGTCACGAGGAGGAAGCAAGCACATGGACGACATGCACCACACACCCACCAGACCGAGAGGGCGCGGCCGCATGCGGTTGCTCCTCGGCGCCGCGTGCGCCGCGGTGGTGGCCATCGGCAGCACGGCGCTGGCCACCAACGCGTACGCCGAGGCCGATCGGACCGTCAGCTCGAACGCCACCGGGACACACAACGGGTTCTTCTTCTCGTTCTGGAAGGACAGCGGCAACGCCAGCATGACGTTGCGCGCCGACGGCCGGTACTCCAGCCAGTGGGGCAGCGGCACCAACAACTGGGTCGGCGGCAAGGGCTGGGCCACCGGCAGCCGCAGGACGATCAGCTACTCGGGCAGCTACAGCCCGAACGGCAACAGCTACCTCGCCCTCTACGGATGGACGCGGAACCCGCTCATCGAGTACTACGTCGTGGAGAACTTCGGCACCTACAACCCGAGCACCGGCGCCACCCGGGTCGGCTCCGTCACCACCGACGGCGGCACCTACGACCTCTACCGCACCCAGCGGGTCAACCAGCCGTCCATCGACGGCATCGCGACGTTCTACCAGTACTGGAGCGTCCGCCAGCAGAAGCGCACCGGCGGCACCATCACCACCGCCAACCACTTCGACGCCTGGGCCCGCGCCGGTTTGAACCTCGGCAGCAACCACAGCTACCAGATCATGGCCACCGAGGGCTACCAGAGCAGCGGCAGCTCCGACATCACCGTCCGGGAAGGCGGGAGCGGCAACCCCGGCCCCGGGCCCACCACCGGCAACCCGCCCGGAGGCGGCAACTGCACCGCGACGCTGTCCGCCGGCCAGCAGTGGGGCGATCGATTCAACCTCAACGTCGCGGTCAGCGGCACCAACAGCTGGGTCGTCACGCTCGGTCTGGGCGGCGGCCAGAGTATCCAGAACAGCTGGAACGCCTCCGTCAGCGGCACGAGCGGAACGGTCACCGCCAGACCGAACGGCAACGGCAACAACTTCGGGGTGACGATCATGGCCAACGGCAACTGGACCTGGCCGACGGTCACCTGCCGAACCGGCTGACCCCGTTCAACTCCGCAAACCCGCACCCGTGGCGCGGCGGCCGAGGCCGCCGCGCCACACTCGGCGCTGCGGCCACGCCGTCGTCGGCTATGCGGTCCCTCCGGCTGCCGACTGCTCCGCCGTTGGTTCCTCGGTCGGGTTCGCCGTCGGTTCCTCCGCCGGGTCGTCTGTCGGTTCCTCCGTCGGCTCCCCCGTTGGTTCCTCAGTCGGCTCCGCCGTCGTTCCGCCCGTCGGAGCTGCCGTCGGTTCCTGGGGGGCGCTCGCAGAGGTGGTCGGCTCGGGCGTATCCGCACTGCTTCCGCCGGACGGCGCCGGTGGGCCCGTCGTCGTCCCGGGTGCTGGACGGGTGGTGGTGGTCGTCGGAGTCGGGGATCCGGGCGCCCGGACCGGCAGACCGGCAGACCCGTGGGTGGCCGGCTCGCCGCCACCGACGCCAGGGCCGGGCCTGTCCTGCGCCGGCGGCGCCGATGTCGACACCGAAGGCGGGACCGCCGGGGGCGCCGACGGTGGCCCGGCCGGGCCGGGCATCATCCCGGTGGGATCAGCGAACACCAGGACGGCAGCCACGGCGGCCAACGATCCGAGAAGCACCGCGAGCGTTGCGTGCCCAGGAGTGGCGGCCCCGGTCAACGCACCGCCGAGGGCCGAGCGTGTGGCGGGCGGTCGCACGGTTCGCGACCCGATCGAGGTCGGCCAGTCAGCGGTCCGCGTCCGCTCGTCGGACGCGTCCGCGACGGCCTGCGCCGCGGTGGCCATGGCCGCCGCCGTCGGGAACCGGTGCGTGGGCTCCTTGGCCATCGCAGTGGCCACCAGCTGGCGTACCTCCGCCGGGACGTGCTCGGGCAGCGGCGGCGGTTCCTCTTCGAGGTGCCGCAGCGCCACCGCGACGGCGTTGTCACCCTGGTACGGGGGCTCACCGGCGAGGCAGTGGTGGACGACGGCTCCCAGCGCGTAAATGTCGATCGCCGGTGTGGTCTCGTTCCTGGAGACCTGTTCGGGTGCCATGTACAGGGCGGTGCCGACGACCTGGTTCGTCCCGGTCAGGCTCGCCGCCTCCTGCGTGACGGCGACACCGAAGTCGACGAGTACGACATGCCCGTCGGGCTCGATGATCAGATTGTTGGGCTTGACATCACGGTGCACGACCCCGGCGTCGTGCGCGGCCTGCAGAGCGCGGGCGGTCTGTGCGGCGATCGACATCGTCTCGGCCACGTCCAGCTGACCGACCTCGGCGATCCGTTCCGACAGGGACTGTCCCTGCACGCACTCCATCACGATGTAGGCGAGGGCCGGCGCTCCGGGCCGGGGCATCTCGCCGTAGTCGTAGACCTGGGCGACGCCCGGGTGACGCAGGGCCGCCATCGCGCGCGCCTCGCGGCGGAACCGCTCGCCGAAGCCGGCGTCGGTGACCAGTCGGGGGTGCAGCATCTTGACGGCCACGCAGCGGTCCAGGGTTTCGTCAACCGCCCGCCACACGTCACCCATACCGCCGCTGGCGATGCTCTCCACCAGGCGGTAACGGTCTCCGACGAGTTGCCCCACATTCGGCATACAACTTCCGGTACCCCGGACTCCTCGATCTCAAGCACCCGACGTCGCCCGGCCTTCCTTATCCGGTTGTCGCCGCCGTGCGCCTCGACGATGATGGCCACGACCCGCCCGACCATCACCAGCCGACCGGACCCGCCATGGATCTCGCCCAACGTCGCGAGCTCGCCCGCAGGGCGCTCGAGGGCTACGAGAGTGGCCAGGACGCCACGACCCGGGCGACGGCCAGGGCCCGGGGGAAGATCGACGATGCCGCGGCCCTGGTCCTGGTCGAGGGTCTCAGCGACCAGATCGCGTTGGAAACGGCCGCCATCGGCCGCGGCCGGGATCTCGACGCGGAGCACGTCGTGATCGTGCCGATCGGTGGGGCGCACGCGATCGGTCGCTTCCTGACCGAGTTGGGCCCGCTGACCGCTCAGGTACGCCTCGCTGGCCTGTACGACGTGCGTGAGCAGGAGGTCTTTCGGCGCGCACTGGTCGCCGCCCAGGTCGGTTCGCCGGACAGTCGCGCCGACCTGGCACGCCTCGGGTTTCACGTCTGCGTCGACGACCTCGAAGAGGAACTGATCCGTGCCGTGGGCGCCGTGGAGGTCGAGGCCCTGTTCGACTCGCAGGGCGACCTGGGGTCGTTCCGCTCGTTGCAGAATCAACCCGCCTGGCGCGGCCAGCAGCCCGAGCGGCAGATGTGGCGGTTCCTGCGCAGCGGCGCGCGCCGCAACCTGCGCTACGCACGACTGCTCACCGAGGCGGCAACGGGCCGGGACGCCCTGCCTCGGCCACTCGCCGCGCTGCTCGAGGCGGCGAGGACCGACAGGTCCGTGGCCTGACGTCTTCCGGCGGTGAACGTGCTGACGCGGACGCGCCACCCGATCGGTGCTCCGTTCGCGCCAGCGCGTCCAGCACCGGCGGCACCGGTCGGCGGCGTGCCCGGCTTGACCGTCAGCGCGGGACGATCAGCAGGTCAGGCGGCCAGCGCGGTGGCGGGCCGGCGGCCCGTGGGGCAGATCAGACGGTGATGACGACCTTCGCCCGCGCGTGTTCACCTTCGAGGTATCGCATGGCCCGGGGCACCTCGTGGAGCGGATAGGTTCGGTCGATGACCGGGGTGAGGCGGCCGGTTTCCGCGTGGGCGCGAAGCGTGTCGAGGTGCTGCCGGCCCGGCGCCGCCGCAAGGATGACGATGCGGTGCCGGACGAAGGGCGCCAGCAGCCGCCCACGCACGATGAGCCCCATCGGTCCGACGAGGCTGCCGCCGCGGTACACGCCGCCGCCGGAGAGCACCAGCGTCCCGGTCGGAGTCAGCACCCGCCGGAGTGCGGTGAGTGCGCGGTTGCCGACCAGGTCGAACACGACGTCGTAGCGGCGGGTGTCGCGGGCGAAGTCGTCCCGGGTGTAGTCGACGATGTGGTCGGCGCCAAGGGAACGGACCAGATCGACGTTGCGGGTGCTGCACACGCCGGTCACGGTCGCCCCCAGCGCCTTGGCCAGTTGGACCGCCAGGGTGCCGACGCCGCCGGACGCGCCGTTGATGAGGACGCGGTGGCCGGGCGCGACCTGCCCGACCTCGCACAGTCCCATGAGCGCGGTGATGCCGGCCAGCGGCAGGGCGGCCGCCTGTTGCGGCGTCAGGTTCGCCGGCTGCGCCGCGACCAGAGCCTCGGGCACGCACACGTACTCCGCGAAAGCGCCGTTGGCGTCGCCGAGGTCGCCGAAGACGGCGTCGCCCGGGCGCACCTGTCGAACGTGGGCGCCGACGGCCTCGACCCGGCCGGCGAAGTCGCGGCCACGGACGCGCGCCCGGGGCCTCGACCGGCCCATTGCCAACCGCGCCATCCGTGGATCGCCACGCATCACATGCCAGTCGTACGCGTTGAGCGCGGCGGCCTCCACCCGCACGAGCACTTCGTGGGCGGCGGGCACCGGCGGGTCCACGTCCGCGAGCGTGAGTGTCTCCGGCGGGCCGTAGCGGTCCTGAACGATCGCCTTCATCCTTCACCCCTCCCCCGGTGTACGGCGTACACCCTATGGAACAGACGGTAGGTGTACGCCGTACACCTGTCAAGAGGTTTATGGTTCATTCGGCCGCCGAATGATGAGGAGCGAGATGGCTGAGCAGGCTGAGACGCTGCGCCGGGCACCGCTGAGCAGGGAACGCGTCCTGCACGCCGCCGTCGCGCTCGCCGACGGGACCGGGATCGAGTCCCTCAGCATGCGCAACCTCGCTCAGGACCTGGGCGTCGTGCCGATGGCCCTCTACAAGCACGTCGCCAACAAGGACGAACTGCTCGACGGCATGATCGACGTGGTCGTCGGCGAGATCGATCCGCCCGTGCCCGACGCCGACTGGAAGCACGCGGTCCGTCAGCGCATCCTCTCGGCGCGGCGGGTGCTGCAGCGCCACCCCTGGGCGCCGCTCGCGATCGAGTCCCGGAACATGGCGACGCCGGCCATCCTGGCCTACCTCGACGCGATGATCGGGACGTTCCGGGCCGGCGGTTTCTCCGTCGACCTCGCGCACCACGTGATGCACGCGATGGGCAGCCGGATCCTGGGCTTCAGCCAGGAACTGTTCGACGCCGCCCGGCAGGCCGGGCGGTCCGGCGCGACCACCCCGGACCCGCCGGCGGCCATGCCTCCCGAGGTCGCGGCCCGATTCCCGCACGTCGCGGAAATCGCCATGGCGGCGTCCCACGACGACGCGTCCGTCCTGGGGCAGGGCTGTGACGACCAGTTCGAGTTCGAGTTCGCGCTGGACCTGCTTCTGGACGGCATCGAACGGCTGCAACAGCAGGGCTGGACGTCGGCACGCCGGCCTCGCTGAGTCACCCGAGGCGGTGACCGCCGGACAGTCAGTGGTCGTGTACGTCCCCGGTCAGGTCGGCGATGGTCACCGGCTTCGCTGACCCGTACCGCCGGCAGCCGGCCCCCGGACGTGGAACTCGTTGCCGTCCGGATCTGCCAGCGTGACCGCGCCGGGCTCATCGATCTCGAGCCGAGTGGCCCCGAGGGAGACAAGCTCGTCCACCGCCGCCTGCTGGTCGCCGGCGGCCGGGATGAGCTCGAAGCGCTGCCGGTTCGGCTCCTTCTTCGGGGCCACGGGTGGGCCTCCCCAGGCGACCTTGGTGCCGCCGCGCGGTGACTGGATCGCGGTCTCCTCGTCCTGGTCCCACACCAGCGGCCAGCCCAGCGCCTCGCTCCAGAACAGGCCGACTTCCCGGGTGCCGTCACAGGCGAGCTCACCGAGCGGGCCGCACCCGGCGAGGTAGGCGTTGCCGTGCTCGATCACGCAGAACGCGTAGCCCGCCGGGTCGGCCAGGACGACGTGCTCCTCCTCAGGTCGCTGCCCGACGTCGAGGTGGCGGCCACCAAGCCTCAGCGCCATCGCCACCGTGTGCTGCTGCTGGTCAGGATCGGCGCTGGTCAGGTGCAGGTGCATGCGGTCCGCCCCGAGTTGGCCCCCGCGACCCGGAACGAACCGAAGGCCCAGCTGGGTGTCATCGCCCGGCAGGAACGCACCGAGGGCATCCTCGATGATCTCGCGGCCGAGCAGAGCGGCCCAGAACTCTGCCGGACGAGCCGGGTCTTGCGCCTCGACGGTCACTGCCAGCAGTCGCGAATGCATCAGCAGACAGTAGGCACCGCCCCGGAAGGCAACAAGGCATTAACGAGTTGGCGCAGCTACGAGCGGGTCTCCAGGCTCCGACCGGATACCTCAGTCGCTGGCGGGTCCGGCAGCCTCGACGATCGAGACGGGAGTGCCAAGTTCGACGGTACGGGAGACGGTGCACAGTCGTTCGTGGGACTGCTGCAACGAGCGGGGTAGCGCCTCACGCGCCCGGTCGCCGTCCGCGCCCGCCGGGAACGTCACGGCGAACTCGACCCTGATGTTCTGCATCCGATTTCCTCCGGCCTCGTCCCGGATCTTGTCGCCGGTGACGGCTACGGAGAACTGTGTCGGCTCGGCGCGGCGGCTGGTGATGTGGTCGACGTCTACCGCGGTGCAGCCGGCGATGGCAGCCAGAAGCAGTTCCACCGGCGTAAAGCTGGCGTCCGCTCCCGCGCCCATCGACAACGACCCGCCACGGACATTTCGCGCGACGTAGTTGCCAACGCTGGTGCGCTCGATCTCGACCGAGCGGAAGGTGTCGTCACTCATGACAGGAAACTACCGAAGTCACCTGGTCCCCCGAGCCACCGGCCGGGACTGTCGGCCATCCTGTGGCGCCTGCCACCAGCGTCACCGCATCCCCTGGGGGACTCAGACGTCGGCTTCGAGGGCGAAGGTGTTGCCGTCCGGATCCTGGAACCACGCGATGCGTCCACCGCCGGCCCGAGCAGTGATTCCCTTGGCGTCGTGTTCGAACTGGGGGTAGCGGACGAACTCGACGCCGGACGAGGAGAGCTCGTCGACGATCTGGTCGATGTCGTCGACGTACCACGTCGCCAGTGTCGCCGAGGTCGTCCCGGCCGTGACCGACTGGTACACATTCAGCGCCGGTCCGCCACCAGAACCGTAGACGCGGCTGCCGTCGGCGATGGTGGCGCTGGGGCCGGACCGCAGCGCCTGTAGGCGCAGTTTGCCTTCATAGAACGCGACCGCCTCTCGTATGTCGGACACGGCGATCGAAGCTCTGAGGTGATACGTGCTCAAGGGCATGAACCACCGTGCCACACGGGAGCAGTGAGCCGCTCCCTCTTCCGAGGGAGCCTCGTCGAAGGCACTGGCGGTGAATCGGGCCCCGCCGCTGCGCGACGGGGCCGACTCAACCGAACGCGGGCCCGGTCAGCTGTTCAGCGTCGCGAGCAGCGCGCTGGCCATGCCCTGCTCGCCCCGGGCGTTCGGGTGGAACGGGGCGGCCGAATTCTGCGGCACCAGGCCTTCGACCCACCGCGTGCCACTGCCCTTGCACGCGTCGCGGCCGATCGACGGGGTGTAGACGTCGGCGTAGGTGGCGCCGTTCGCCGTCGCGGCGCTGGCCAGCATCGCGTTGAGCGACTTCGCGATTTCGCGCAGGTACGGCACGTCCTGGTAGGCGATCGGGACGACGGGCCAGCAGCCGTATCCGGTGTCCGGCAGGATCGCCGGGTACCCGAGCACCACGACCCGCGCGCTCGGGGCGGCCTGGCGGACCGCCCGCAGGACGGCGGTCACCTTCGGCGCGGCGGCGGCGACCCGGGCCTGCAACTGGTCGGTGCCACCGGCGGTGTACCGGTTCTTGCACGGCGATCCGAGCGGGCTGCTGAGGCTTGCCTCCGCGCAGTCGCTGATGATTCCGGAGAAGCCGATGTCGTTGCCGCCGATCTGCACCGTCACCAGTGCCGTGTTCGACGTGACCGCGTTGAGCTGCGGTGGCACGGCGATGCCCAACTGGCCGCTGCCACCGTAGAGGATGTCGTCCGTGGTGGCGCCGGAGCAGCTCACGTCGGCGAACGACGACGAGCCGGCGGACGCGGTCACCAGCGACGGATAGTTGCGGTTGGACCGGAGGCAGTTCAGGTCGACCTGGGTGGGGATCAGCGGGCCGGCGGTGTACGAGTCGCCCAGCGCGACGTAGCGGCCGGCGGGCACGGCGGCGTTGGCGGGTGTGGCGACGGTGAGCAGCACGCCGACGGTGGCCACGGCGAGTGCGGCCAACCGGGCTGCCGCCCTCAGGATCGGCAGGCGGGGACGGGTCATGGCGCCTCCCAGGGGGATCACGGTGGTGGTGCCGAGATCCTGTCGCCGTCAACGAAGAACGTCAATATAGACAGACCTCACTAAATGCTGCTCGGGAGTGTGGGATTGAGGGACCCGGCGAGAATCAGCGGAAGCTGATCGCGATCTCGAACTCCAGGCCTCCGCCCCATCAGCGACGGGTACGTCGACAGCCGGCGAGCCGACCGGTCTCAGCCGCCCATGCCGAGCTGGGGATACCGGGCGTCCGGGGCGGCGACCGCTCCGTGCGGCCGCAGGACGTCGACAGCCGCACCGAAATCGCTGTAACGAAGGGACGCGTTCGGCAACCCGCTGGCGGCTGGGATCACGAAACTGACCAGCCGGCCCTCGGCATCCAGCGTCGCGCGGAACGCAGAATAGGCGGCTTTCGCAAGGTCAGCGGCGGCTCGGCCACCCCGTTGCCAGACGAGGGTGGTCCGACGCACTAGCATTGCCGCGGTCCGGGACGGCTCTGCTGAAACGAGGCAAAATGCGTTGGCTGCGGCGATTGCTGGGCGGCGGGCGGGTCCAGCTCGATCCCGCACGGCAGCAGGCGCTGCTGCGGGATGTCCAGCAGCGGTACGGCGCCCACGCGCGGATCGGGTTTCCCGAGCAGGTCGAGGCGATCACCGCATTGCTGGACAGCGACGACGGCCTGGTGGTGGCGGCTCGCATCGTGAGCCAGGTCGCCGACGAGGCCTACGCCGACCTGCAGGCCCAGGCTCAGGAGTTTCACCGCCGGACGGGCCGGCGGCTCCTGGTGCACCGCCGGAACTACCGGCCGCTGTGGAGGGAAGCCGGCGGGGCCCTGCGGTGGCCGCTGTTCGCGCTGCCGTGCGGCTTTCACCCGTACGCTCAGGTGGCCGCCGCCGTCACGGTGGTCGGCGACCGGGCGCGTCGGCTCGACCGGGTGACCGACCCGAACCCGCTCCTGACCCGCGTGTTCGAGGTGCTCGACCTCACCACCGCCGGCTGGGAGTACGGCCGGGTGCGGGTGGACACCGACGCCGCCGCCCTCGCGGATCGACTGATCTTGAGCGCCGGGCAGGTCCTCGCGGCCATGGACGACCCGCCCCGGCTGCCACCTCCGGTCCGCGAGCTGATGCGCCGCAACAACACCCTGGACGTGCACGATCCGACCGGTCCCCGGGCGGTGGGTGGCATCAATCCGGGCGCGACGATGCGGGAACGTCTCCTGGTCTGAGGGACACCGCGCCGGGACGGGTCGAGCAACCGCGAGTCCTACCGCAGCCACCGCAGTGCGGCGTCGGCAGTGTCCTCGGGGGTGCTGTTGAACGCGATGGCCGCGCCGGGAGCATGCTGCCGAACAAGGTTGACCACCTTCTCGAAGAGCTCCAGGAGCGGCTCATGCTTGCGGATCCCGCCCCCGACCACCACGCACGCGTAGTCCTTCCGGGTCAGCGCCTGGACGATCGCGCCCTCGGCGTCCTCGTCGGGGACCACCAGGCACAGGTCTGCCTCGATTCCATGATCGGCGAAACGGGCCTGACCACGTGCGATGGCCGATACGACCGGCTCCGGATCCCAGCCCGGGATCCGGACGGGATCGAGACCGACAACGAGCACACGTCCCAGTGCCATGCACCCTCCCTCAGCGGTGGCAACGCCACACCAGCGGCCGGTACACCTGCTTCTCATAGACGGCGCCGACCACGGTCAGACCGTCGTCGCTGATCCCGTTGGCCGTGTACGTGCCCGCCTCGGTCGCCCGGACCTCGGGCCGGCCCGGCAACCGGCGGGACGTGCCGTCCGGGGCGACGATCAGCGGCGCGCCGTCGCCGACCAGCAGGTCGCCGTTGCCGGCGATCCCGCTCGTCCCCGGAAACGGCAGCAGGCTCACCGCCCCGGTCGTGAGATTCCAACGTACCGGCAGCATCCGCACCGCGCCGCCCTCCTTGGGGCCGGGAACGCTGCCGACCGCCCATTCGCCGCGCGCCGAGTCGATCGAGGCGCGCGGGTAGCCGTCGGGCACCGTGAGCGCCGTCCCGGTGCCCTGTGGCGTCCACCGGTAGGGCAGTTGGCCCATCGCGCCGACGACCGTGCCGTCCTCGGTGATCCCGGTCGCGGCGGAGCCCGGCCGGCCGATCAGCCGGTACTCCTGCGGGCGGTCCGCCGACCACAGGACGGCGTGGTGCGAGTCGCCGGCTCCGCTGGCCGTACCGGCGATGTCGCCCCGGCCGTTGACCGCGTGCACGAGGACCGCGTGGTAGCCGGGCGGTGTGGCCAGCGAACGCAGCCTCCCGTCCCGGTAGACCCAGCCGGTGCCGTCGCCATCGGTGCCGACCACGTCGCCGCCGGCGTTGACCGCGGCCGCGTGCCGCGCGCCGGTAGGCAGGACGGCTGCCCGCCCGTCGGTCCAGAGCACGACCCGCCCGTCCTCCTGCCCGCTGCCGATGTCGCCGACGATGTACCGCCCGGTGGGGTCGACGCTGTTCGCCACGGCGACCGGACCGCCGATGGGCCGCGGCAACCACGACGCCGCGCAGGTGACCGGGGAGCCCTGGGTTGCCGACGCGGTCCCGTCCGGGGACGCCGCGAGGACCGGCGGTGCCGGAGCCGGCCGGCTGGCGGGCCGGTCGAGCTGGACGGCGCCCACGGCGCCGAGCCCGGCCAGGACCGTCACCGCGGCGATCCCGCCGACGCGGCGGCGGGATCGCCGCGGTGACGGTCCTGGCC